>JBNMIW010000007.1:0-19455 GCA_050873485.1 Lachnospiraceae bacterium
TACCGGTGCCATACCGACAACCATCACGCCTGCCATTAAAAATGCCATTGCTTTTTTAATAATTTTTTTCATATAATTTCCTTTCTAATCTTTATAGATTTATTCTCCCTTAGTCCAAATAGAAATGAGATTCTCTCTAATCGAATCATAATGTTTATCAATTAAGCCAAAATCCATTCCCTTATAATTCCAGACAGCGCAGCCAATATGATTCTCACGAAATACTGTATTCACATCCTTGAACCATCTTAATGTATCAATTAGCGGAGCTTGATCAATAACACCAAATTCCCCACAATATAAACCTACACCTGCATTTGCCGCTGCTTGAACTGCTTCCCGGACCATTTCTCGTATAAATTCTTCTCCCATTGTATTCGAATGCGCCTTAATCACTACTTCTCCTTGATATCCCAACACTTCAGATTCTTTACGATAATCCTGCATCTGTCCCGGATATTCAATTGTCTTATTTTTATCCATCGTTTCTACCCAATGTGCCTTCTGATGAGTAAATAACAGCGGTTCGTAAAAATGAAACGTAAATATCGTGTTAGAATCCATTGGTACTTCCAATAACTTCAATGTCTTAACACTGTTCCACTGAATACCACCATATATGACCGGCGTATCATTTGTAATCTGACGAATCGCTGTCACTGTCTTTCTAATCAAATTATTCCACGCCTGCGCATTCTCTTTTTCGACCACTTCATTCAATAATTCAAATGCAACGTTATCATAGTGTCCAAAATGCTCTGCAATCTGTATCCATAAGTTTAAGAAACGTTGCTGCAAAGATTCATTTGAAAATAAGTTATTCTTTTCATTATTTCCTGCATCATTAAAATCGTATCCATATGCTTTATGCAGATCCAACACTACATTCAATTCATAAAGTTTACTCCATTCCAGAACCCCCTTGATCACAGCATATCCTTCTTCAAGAGTATTGCCCTCTTCATCTTCAAGCACTTCATAATCAATAGGAAGACGAACATGATCAAATCCCCATTGTGCAATCTGTCTCAGATCACTTTCCTGTATAAATGTCACATAATGTTTCATTGAATGTTCACACTGCGATAAATATCCTCCCAGATTAATGCCACATTCTAATTTCATTCTTCCTCCTTTCCGGTCTTAAGACCCTCCACTTTATTGTAATAATAGTTATACCATGTTATTTTAATCCATTATATCTTTTTCTTGCGCAATATATCGTTTTCATGCTATAATCAAACAAGTCATTTTTACCAAAAAAATAATATAAATTTCATCAATCACACCAAGGAGATTTTACTATGTCGCTTCATAAGGAACTTGTCTACAAAGAATTTGTACAAAGAGAAAATGATATCTTGCGGGCCCCTTACAACCCAGAATTAGAATTTTATGATGCTATCAAATCCGGAAATCTAAAAAAGGTCCGAGAACTATGTCTCGAACCTTTGATGGATAAAGCAGGGCTTGGAACCCTTTCTCTGAATCCTCTACAGAATATGAAATTTCATTTTGTTATTACAACTGCTCTCGTAGCCCGTTATTGTATTGAAGGCGGCATGGAGTTATCTGCCGCTTATAGTCTTAGCGACTTCTATATTCAAAAAGCAGATTCCTGTAAAACTATAAAAGAAATCTCAGATCTGCATCCAGTTATGTGTGAAGACTATACCAAACGCATACGTTCCCTTCGCAAGAAGAAAATCTGTTCAAAACAGATTGCTGAATGCCTGGATTATATTTACGATCATTTGCATACCCGAATTACCATAGATACATTAGCTGCTCACGTCCACTTAAGTCCTGCGTATCTTTCTAGATTATTCAAAAAAGAAACCGGTAGCACAATCAGCAGTTACATTCTATCTACCAAGATTGAAACAGCTCAGAATATGCTAACTTACTCCAACTACAGTATCTCACAGATTGCTTCTACCCTAGCCTTTCCAAGCCAAAGCTATTTCACTGAAAATTTCCGTAAGCAAACCGGTACTACACCCAGTCAATATCGTTCCAATACGCTCCGGTCTACCATACTTGGCAAACACAAATTATAATTGTTCAAATACTTCGCCTATTCTTTCCTGTATCAACAGTTCCGCATGTACATCCTTTGCTGTACGATCCATATTGATCACAACCAAATGTCTTCCGCGGAAATAGTCAATAAAGCCTGCTGCCGGATAGACTGCAAGAGAAGTACCACCTATGATCAATACCTCTGCATCCCGAATATACTGTACTGCCTTTTGCATTGTCTCATAATCCAATCCTTCTTCATACAATACAACATCCGGTTTTACAATCGCTCCACACGCTTCGCATCGTGGCACTCCCTTCGATTCTACAATATATTCTACCGGATAAAATTTGCCACACTGTTCACAATAATTCCGATGAACACTTCCATGCAGTTCCAATACCTCTTTACTGCCCGCCGCATAATGAAGCCCATCAATATTCTGCGTTATCACAGCCTTTACTTTTCCATCCTGCTCCAACTGTGCCAGTTTCTTATGTGCTGCATTCGGCTTTGCATCTAACGCAATCATTTTGTTCTTGTAAAACTCAAAAAACTCTTCCGTATGCTGCCGGAAAAAACTGTGACTTACCATTACTTCCGGTGGATATTTGTATTTCTGGTTATATAATCCATCCACGCTTCGGAAGTCCGGAATCCCGCTTTCCGTCGATACTCCTGCTCCACCAAAAAACACAATATTATTACTGTCTGCAACAATCTGTTTCAGTTGCTCCACTTTTTTCTGTGATTCAGCCGTCACAAGCACTCACCTCCATGATATGTCAATGATATGCATCATCCTCTACATGTTACTGCAATGTTCCAAATCCGGCCTCAAATACTTTGACGATCTGGTCTAATGCCTCCTGTTCATCCGATCCTTCACAAACAATCTCAATCTCGTCTCCCTGACTGATTCTGGCCGCTAACACCCCTAAAACACTTTTTGCATTTGCGGTTTGATACCCCTTTTTAATCTGAATCTTCGATTCATACTTCAGGCACAATTCACACAATTGTCCTGCCGGTCGAAGATGCAACCCAGAAGGCTCGGTAACCACAACTTTTTGTGCCACCATACCAATCCCTCCTCTTAAAGCCTATTGCACTTGTGTAATCTCCAATTCGGCTTCTATATTATCTAATATTTCGATACCTTTTATTTCTTTAAAATTCACACTAAACTTATATGTTCCAACACCATAACCGGACACATCTATGCTCGGGATCAAATTCGTAACCTTAAGGTTATCCAATTTTTCCCGTAATCCCCTTACTTTCAATGTATAGCTGATATTATCCTTAAACTCATAATTCAGTTCACCGGATTTGCCAACAATATTAATCTCGTCACCACTGATCACCAGTGTCTTTTCTTCAATCTCTTCGATTGCAACCTTCACCATGACTTCCTGTGTATCTTCCGCCAAAGTAATTCCACTTGGCAGATAATCCGCTAATGTGATCGGTGTTTCCAGATCCTTTGAACAGTCTGTGACATCAATATCATCGATGATAACTTCATCTACTTTGGCCAGATCTGCCGCCTCACCGACAACCAGTATACTTGTCGGCTGATAATCGATACTTGCAACCGCATATCCCTTCTTCGGCTCACCCTGTGTCTTAACACGTACCGTCAGCTCTTTTGTCTTAAGGACTTCTACTGACACTTCTACTTCTTTTACATCATAATCAAATTTGGAAGAATCAATTTCATTACCATTCTTATCCAAAAAAACCGGAGCTGCATAAGCTGACAAACTCTCACTCGCTCCATTCACGTCAACATCTACCACTACTTCCTCAATCGTATTAACAACGCTCTCCGCTCCTTCTACCGTAATCAGATTTGGAGATGCCGTCTTATTACGGATTGCATACCCATCTGCAACCTCTGAACTTGTACGTACCGTAATTGGAAGCTGTTTCTGTAATTTTTCTTCCACTGCGATATTCACCGCATTATTCGTATATGAGATCGTAAGTTCCTTATCTATCCGGCTGCTAACTGCCGAAACATTCACTGCAACTGCATTCGTGATCGACATCTTTGACAGATCTGCAACTGCCTTGAAGTCTTCATTTGTCAGTTTCTCAACAATGCTTCGCCGGCCTTTTACAATAATATCAATCACTATGCCTTCCGGAACTTCATATACTTTATTCTTTTCTGTAATGGCGTCGCCATTTATAAATTCGATCTCTATGCCTGATATCTGCTTTGTCGTAGTATAATCATCTACATTTGCAACAATCACCCATATTACAATTGCAATTATCAAAGATAATACTTTCAGTCCAAAATGATCAAGAATTCGATTTTTCATGTTTACCAAGACCTTTCCACCATCTCATTTTTTTGGTAATCGGCTCATTTTTACTTAATTCTTCTATCTTAGCAGGAAAATTATCCCGTGTTAATCCCCGATAAAGCATTCCATTATATGCCAGAGAAACTCCACCTGTCTCTTCTGAAACAATCACCGTAATACTATCCGAAACTTCACTTACACCAATTCCTGCACGATGTCTGGTTCCTAATGACTTATTGATATCCAAATTATCCGACAGCGGCAAATAGCAGGTTGCACTCACAATACGGTTATCCCTGATCAATACTGCTCCATCATGTAGCGGTGTATTATGTTCAAATATATTAATCAATAACTGGCTCGTAACTTCCGCATCAATCGCAATACCGGTTCTCTCATAATCACCGAGTTTCACATCCTGTTCTATTACGATCAATGCACCTGTCTTCACCTCAGCCATTGCAAAGACCGCCTTTGCGATCTCATTCAGCACTTTACGGTCTATCATCCTTCCGGACTTTGTATCATCTGTCGAAAACAAAGAAAATATAAAATTCTTACGTCCAAGCTGCTCTAATGCCCTTCGGAATTCCGGCTGGAAAATAATGATCACCGCAATCACGCCCACGCTGATCGTATTTTTGAAAATCCACAATATTGTATTAAATTGAAATAACATCGCAATTCCCGTAAACAGTAAGAGCACCAAAATGCCTTTGATCAGTGTCCACGCACGGGTTTTCTTAAACCAGTCCATAATATAGTAGATCAGAATCGCTATGATCACAATCTCTATCACATCCGTTACTGTAATTCTCGGAATATAGAACCAGTCAAAATATGTTTTAAAATATGTCACTAATTGTTTCAACAGTTACCATCTCCATCTAATTATGAGTTTTGGAATTAATATGTTTCACATTCTTATTCGATTCCGCAACCGACAACTTCGGAACCGCCTTTACATAATAGTAATAATCGTCATCTTCGAACTGCAGGATCTCGGTTCTCTGATAATCCACAATTCCCTTCCAGAACTGAAGCAATGCTGCAATCAATACGCCCACAACACTTTCAATCAAAATAGATCCGATCGATACTTCTATTGATAGTGTAACACTTCCAATCAAAAATAACACAATATTCAAAAATCCTGCCACCAGAAATGATACCATCCATGCATGTTCAAACGATGAACGATAGATCAGATATGCCACAAGGATCACAACTGCAAATATACCAATTGTTAAGATCATCTCTTTATTCTGAATCAGTTCTGTCAATACATACTGAAACCCCTGAACCGCTTCATCTTCTTCCGTTGTCGCTGCTAATACTTTCACAAGATCCGCAACTGCCCCACTATAATAATACAACAATATGCCAAATGCCGCCGGCACAATCGCTGCCGGTCCGATCAAAAATCCGATCACAATCGGAACCGCATATATCAGATGACACGCATAAAAGATCGGAATCAATAATGCAATGATTCCTGTCTTCGGCAAAAAACGCATATATCCACAATAAAAGATCATGATAACTGCAAAGCTTAACAACGCAACATCCATCGTAACCTTAAACGAATGCAATACGATGAAAATGGCAGATATTCCTGCAATAATCTCCAATGGCAAAAATGCACATACAACAGCAATCAGTAATAGCAAAAATGGTTTGCCTAATACGGACAGATATCCTAGTTGCGAATTCAGGGAATAAAATATAATAAACGCAAGAATCCCCTTCCCGATTGGAGTAAAGATATAGTCATAACGGCTTACAAAAGCCTTGATATTATCTCTAAAAGCCAATAAAGTCGTCATCAACTACCACTCCTCCTTTCGCCTTCACAACCTCTTTTTCTGCTTCTTCCTGTAATTTCTTTAAATTATGATTATATATAATTATATGCGATCTGCCATTCTCATATTTCTTTGCATATATAATACGTGCGATCAACCAATATGCGAAGATCCAGATTCCATAAAGAATCAAGATCCCTATGATGAGTTTTTTATAATCATATTTGAATATATTCTTCAATATATCATCAAGGCGATACAAAACCGTCAATCCCGCAATCAAAACAAATACAATAGAGGCATAAACAACTGCCTTCAATGCATTTAACCGCACATAATCCGACTTGTAAAAACAATGCATCGGTATTTCTGTCTTGCCATCGTGTTTCTCATAAATTGCAATCTGACTCATTAACTTGACATTTTCTTCCCGAACCATTGTCAGCCTCCCAATCTTTTACACAAACAACTCTTTCCCTATTGTTTTTTAAAACCTACCTCAAAATATTCTATTATATTTACCTCTAAAAAGCAATAGATTTTACAGATAATCCATATATGCCGCCGTCTTCTCCATTATATCTTTCATGATTTCCAGATCTTTCTCTACATTTCCCGTTTCCATGGAATGATTCGCATTCTTCGTCAGATACAGGGACAATCCCCTTTTCTCACATTCTGCCTGAATCTTATCCGTCTCCGCCCACGGATCAGCGGTTCCATGAAATACAATCCCCTCTTGTCCGATTGCATCAAAGGATTCTGCAACCGGTGTATAATATATCTGTCTTGCATTTATGTTATATTGCTTCGCATAAGCAGCCGCGACCGCAGTTCCCACGCTTTTGGAAATAAACAAAACTTCATTATACGTGTTAAATTTAACTGCAGTTAATTGTTCCGTTGCATATTGTAATGCTTTGCGAAACGCCTCTATCATCTTGTCCGGATCACCTTTCACTCCGGATGGCAATTCCCCATACTTGATCTCTATAATCTCATATCCCCGTTCTCTGGCAAGTTTCTTACTATAATATAATAGGGGCTTATCTGTATGATATCCGATTCCCGGAAATAATACGGCTACTTTCTTTTCATCCAGACATTGAGTGATCAATCGCTGTAGATTTGCAACCGCAAACTTCTTTTCCATCGCATGCTTTTTCTCTTGTTCCGTCAATATATCATTCACTGCATAGCAGGCATCAAACTGACCACTCCGTCTACACTGTTCTACACCTTCTCCAAAACAGCCCGCAACTGCAATCACTTGTTTTCCGTATTTCTTAGCAAGCTGTGCAACTCCTGCAGGGGTCTTTCCCATCAAAGTCTGTCCATCTAAGCATCCTTCTCCCGTAATTACAATATCTGCCTTCGCAATTGCCTGTTCTAGTCCAATCTCCTCCAACACAATATCAATTCCCGGTCGTAAGCCGGCATTTAAAAACATTAAAAATGCATATCCTAATCCTCCTGCTGCCCCCACACCTGGCGTATTTCGTGTTCCGTTTGGACGGATTGATCCCATATCACACATCGCAATATGCTCCACCAGATCAGCAAACCGCTTCATAGCTGCATCCATCGTATCTACCATATCTGCATCCGCTCCCTTTTGCGGACCATATACAACACTACATCCTATTTCCCCAACCAACGGATTGTCCACATCACACGCAATCTGAAATGTGCATTGAGAAAGTTGTAACATCACATTCTCAAATCCGATATCCGCAATCTTCGATAACCCTTCTGCACCATAAGCGACCTCTTTTCCCGCTTGGTCGTAGAAATGATATCCCAATGCCTGTAACATACCGATGCCTGCATCATTGGTTGCACTTCCTCCTATCCCAATAATGAATCTTCTGCATCCCTGCCTGATCGCATCCCGGATCAATTCTCCGACTCCATATGTTGTTGTATGCATAGGATTGCGTCTTTCGTCCGGCACAAGTGGAAGTCCCGCTGCCGCTGCCATCTCAATCACCGCCGTTTGTCCACTCTCCCCATCATACCATATATAAGAGGCTTCCATCCGTTCTCCTAACGGTCCTGTCACCGTACAGGTACGCTCCGTTACGTTCTTCTGATACGTCAATGCCTCCACGGTTCCCTCTCCGCCATCCGCAACCGGATAGACAGCTACCTTCCAATCTGAATGTATCTTATGTATACCTGCTCTCACTGCATTGCCCGCTTCAAGAGAAGTCATGCTCCCCTTAAAAGAATCCACTGCTACAACAATTTTTTTCATGTTAAATTCTTCCTCTTTTTATGCTTAATAAATTGTTTTCTGACATAATATTATTCTTTTTATGTACGTTTCTATTTTATCATACCCTCCCGTAATGTGCTATCTTTTCCTGAATAGCACCACTTTCATGCTGCCATTTCTTCAACTATTATAATCTCCTGTCCTCCAAGCATAACAATACCCCTAACGCAGCAATCCATCTACATTAGGGGTATGTTATACCATCTTCTCCAATGCGGCATCCGCTATGTTCACACAACCGTTACCCATATGGTCAACCGCATGAGGAATTTTATTATACGAAACAATATTTGATTATTCTTCAAACGGAATTACCGCTCCATCGTAAGTCTTATTGATAAAATCTTTGATTTCATCTGACTTTAATACATCCACTAACGCTTTCACACCCTCGTTATCTTCATTTCCTTCTTTTACTACGATAACATTTACATAGGTTTTAGCTGCTTCCGAATCTGGCTTCTCATAAGCAAGAGAGTCCTTTGCAACAGAGAAACCTGCCTGTAATGCATAGTTACCATTCAATACCACATACGCAACCTCTCCTGCAACTCTGGCTACCTGTTCTGCTGCTAACTCCTCAATCTTGATGTTATGAGGATTCTCTGCAATATCATTCACTGTTGCTTCCAATCCCGCACCATCCTTTAACGTAATGATTCCGTTATCCTGTAATAACAACAACGCTCTTGCCTCGTTTGTAGTATCATTTGGTACTGCAATCGTATCACCGTCTGCAATATCATCTAAGCTCTTCTTTGTTCCCGGATAGATACCGAACGGCTCATAGTGAATCTTACCAACCTGTACTAAATGTGTACCTTTTTCTTCATTAAAGCTGTCAAGATATGGTACATGCTGGAAATAATTTGCATCAATCTCGCCACCTTCTACGACTTCATTTGGTAATACATAATCATCATACTCGGTTACTTCAAGATCCCATCCCTCTTTTGCAAGAATCGGTTTTGCTGCTGCAAGAATCTCTGCGTGTGGTGTTGCGGATGCTGCTACCGTAATGGTTCCCTTTGATTCTACGTTTGCATCCTCTCCACTCTCAGAAGTTTCCTGTGTCGTCTGCACCGTTTCCGCGGTTGTGCTGTCGTCTGCACTGTTTCCGCATCCGGTTAATACTCCTAATGATAATACACTTACTAAAATACCTGCAAAAATTTTCTTTCTCATAATTCTTTCCTCCTGATTTTGATTTTTTATATGAAAGTAATATAACCTCTCTGCTTTCCCCTGCTCTCTTGTCATATCACTATCATTTACTTACTTTCTTCGATCAAAATGATCTGCTAATTTCATTCCTACTGTCTGGAAGATCTGAAATAAAATGATCAATAACAGCACCGTTACAATCATGATATCCGTCTGCCATCTGGTATATCCATAACGGATTGCAATGGCTCCAAGTCCACCACCACCAACGGTTCCTGCCATGGCAGAATAACCTAAGATTGTTCCTAAGCTGATGGTTGCTCCCACAATTAGTGAAGTTCTTGCCTCAACTAACATTACTTTCATTACAATGGTAAAATCGGAAGCACCCATTGACCTTGCTGCCTCAATCACTCCGGCATCCACTTCTTTCAATGAAGATTCTACCATTCTGGCAATGTATGGTGCCGCTGCGATCACAAGCGATACGATCATGGCTGTCGGTCCATAACTCTTGCCTACCAGAAATCTGGTAAATGGAATCAATACAACCAACAAGATAATGAACGGAATACTTCTTACCAGATTAGCAATAAAATCTAATATCTTATATATCACTGCATTTGGGTGAATCCCATCCCGGTCTGTCACGGTTAATACAATTCCCATCGGAAGCCCTAATACATATCCAAGCAATGTAGATACCAGTGTCATGTAAAGTGTCTCTCCGATTCCTACTATGATCATATTTGTAACTTCACTACTCCACATCACCTGTCACCTCCTCAATCTCTAATCCGCAATCCGTCAGATACTGTTCTATATCTACCTGCAAATGCTTATCTTCCGGCAGTCCTAATATCATTTCTCCCTTGGCAACTCCGCCAACATTCTTCGTATCTGCACGAAGAATATTCACCGGAGTTTCAAATTTCAGAATCATATTGGCAATCACCGGTTCAAATGCGGAATTGTCGGAAAAGACAATCCGTATCTTACGGTTACTCTTTAACTGCCCGACTAGCGCATCCTGTTTTCTGTCTGCTTCCGTATCCGGGCGATCCCTTAAGATCAGTTTCTTGGCTGCTTTTGATTTCGGATGATTAAAGATATCCGTCACAGATCCATCTTCCACCAACGCACCCCGTTCAATGATTGCAACCCGGTTACAGATTTCCCGGATCACTGACATCTGATGTGTAATAATCACAATCGTAATTCCGAACTGCTCATTGATCTGCTTCAATAATGCTAATATCGATGCAGTCGTCTGCGGATCTAGTGCACTCGTTGCCTCATCACAAAGCAGGATCTTTGGATTGACTGCCAACGCCCTTGCAATTGCCACCCTCTGTTTCTGTCCACCGGACAACTGCGCCGGATACGCTTTCTCCTTTTCCTCCAAGCCAACCGTTTTCAAAAGCTCTCTCGCTTTTGTTCTTGCCTCTTTCTTCTTCACTCCCTGAATCTGCAACGGGAAACAGATGTTATCCAATACACTCTTTTGCATCAACAGATTAAAATGCTGAAAGATCATCGCAATATCACTTCTCTGTTCCCGAAGTTCCTTCTCATTCAGGCTTCCCATGTCTTTTCCCTCAATCAGAACCTCGCCCTCTGTTGGTCGCTCTAAGTAATTCAGACATCGTACCAGTGTGCTCTTACCTGCACCGGACATCCCGATAATACCGTAGATATCACCCAATTCAATATTTAAGTTAATATCCTGCAACGCATGAACCGTAATTCCCTTTTGTTCAAATGTCTTAGACAGATGCTTTACTTCAATCTCTACCATATATCTCTTCCTTCCTCTCCAGCCACTCGCATAACAAAGAGTCGCTTGCGACTCTTTTGCGCCCATGCGGAATTGCGAAGCAATTATCTTCTTCTCCGCAAGGTGCGCATCCTTAGCGGAGCGTTTTTTGCTTTATAGGACGAACTTTCCTATAAAGTAAAAATAAGAACCATCGCGAAGATGGTTCTTACTGATTCTTAATGTTATATTCTATACTCAATCAGGCCGAAGCATCTAACGCACATTCTCTATTATTCCATTTCACACAGCAATCCATACCGCAGCACATACCCATAGCACTGCCCATCATATTGCATGTCATCATTGTGTTGTTCATAGAAAATGTTGTTCTCATATCTTCGGTTCTCCTTTCTGTAATCTTATGTCACCCGTTCGAACTTATCGTTCCCTTTGACATTGCCTATTATAGCAAACCATCACAGAAAGTGTTAATACTTAAAACCTTGCGTTTGCCATAGTCTTATTCTATGGCAAAATACTCTTATTTCTCTTTTTCATTCATCCTTTCCAACAGCTTATAATTGTTTTAAATATCCCGGCTCTAAACATTCCAATACTTTTTCCTTCGGCAGCGGTTTTGAATAATAGTAGCCCTGTATATAATCCGCACCCATCTCCGTAATGAGCTGTGCCATAGTAAGGTCTTCAATTCCCTCCGTCACTACATCCAGATGTATCTTCTTAAACATGGCAATAATATTCTCTAAGATTACCTTGGAAGTCTCATTCTTCATCGCCGCCCATACCAGATATTTATCGATCTTTACAATAGAAAACGGCAGATCTACCAGATAATTGATATTGGAATAACCAGAACCATAATCATCTAAAGAAAAGGACAATCCCGCTGCCTTCATCTTCTTCATATTCTGAATCAGTCGTTCCTCCGAATATGCCGCCGCACTTTCCGTAATCTCTAAATTGATCATCGCCGGATCAATCTCATACTTCCGAAGAATCTGTAAGATATCCTCTCCTATATGCTCCTGCATGCACTGCACAACAGACAGATTCACTTCGATAAATGCAATCCCCTTCTCCTTCAACCGGCACTCTTTATAGAACTTACACACTTCTTCCAATACCAGTAACCCAATCTTAAGGATCGTTCCATTTTTCTCTGCAATCCGGATAAATTCCTCCGGTGACACATAGCCATATCCCGGCACCTGTAATCTTGCCAATGCTTCCATGGAATGAAATCTTCGCTGCTTTGTATCATAAATTGGCTGATAATGTACCTCAAAAGTATCCTGTTCAATCGAATTGATGATTGCCTGCTCAATGGCTGCATGGCGGGATATCTCCGTTGCACTGTTCTCTGTAATCTCAATAAACTGCCCTTTTCCCACCTTCTTTGCCTGTTCTACACTGTATTCAATCGCATCCTCCAGGCTCTCTTCCGAATGATGAATCGAATGCACCAGACAAATGCATGCTCCTAATTCCGTATCGCTATCATTGAGATGCCATTTCCGGTGCAAAATACCCCGAATGGTTTCTAATTCTTTTGATCCTTCTGTCGTCTCTTTCAATACAACTGCAAATTTATCTCCTCCAAACCGATAGACTGCCGAGGTTGAATATTGTTTCTGTAACGCTTCCACCAACATCCGCATCAATTCATTGCCGCCGGCGATACCATATACCTCATTAACAATCTTGAAATTATCCAAAGCCAGAACAAAAATCTGTTCCGGGAAATTCTTTTTCTTATACTTCTTGATATGATGCGAAAAAGCCTGTCGGTTCAATGCTCCAGTCGTAACATCAATGTACATGATCGAATTCTCATTTGTCAGATACATAATAAAAACAGTAAGTGCTGTTCCGATTCCTGACAGCATATAATCAGGAATAAAAAACTGAACAATTGTTGGCAGTAATGTTACCATGATCATAATAATTCCCAACACAGCTTGTGTCCATCGTATTACCTTATGTGCCCAAATCGCATAAACAGTCGTACAGATTGCATACAATCCTGCATTGACATACAACCAGCTATGCAATATTCCATGATGATATCCCGTTGCATCAAAATAGAAAAATAAGTGTGTGACCGGACTAGACGCTACTAAAAGTGCCGCTATCACAGCCGGAAGTGCTGCCAGGATCAGAAAATACCTTTTTCCTTCCCTAATCTGCTGCACCTTCATATAAATGTACAACATAACCATCATTGGTATCATACATTGTACCATCAAAAATATGCAGTTCAATCCGTAATTCAGCCATATTGGAACTTCTTTATAATAGCTATCTGTATAGCAGGTGATGACATCCAAACAAATATTCACAAAACAGACATCCATAAATATCTGATACATTTTGGACTGAAAATCAACCAACCGTTTTCTTACCCTCGATATAATCAGCAATAACATCAAAAATATGATCGTACATATCTCATAATCCACATTATAGTTCACTATATTGCCCTCCCTGCCCCATCATCAGACAATATCCTTGTTATGATATCGTTTCTTCTCTACATACATCTTCTTATCTGCATCCCGCAATATATTTTCAAACGGTTCCTTTGCATTATAGCGATATGCCATTCCAACAGAAACACTAACCTTCTTAAGATCCATATACATCTTAAGACGTTCTATCAACTGCTCTACCTCGTCCTTATTAATATCCAACAATACAATAATAAACTCATCGCCGCCAACACGATATACCTGCTTCTCCCCAAAACAAGACATCATCCCCTCTGCCGCATCACACAGATATCTGTCACCTGCCTCATGTCCTTTGGTATCATTAATCCTTTTTAAACCATTGAGATCACACATAATAATCGCAATCGGGCTTCCCTTATCGAAATCTCCTTCATATGCCCAATGCAGCGCTTTCCGGTTATAGCACTTCGTCAACTGATCCTTTGTTGCATTCTCCTCTATCTGCTTAGTATAATTCCGGATCCGTATCATCATAGACATCACAAATTCCATCATGTCGATCAAAACAGATATATTATCCATAAATTCAACCGGAGGATTGTCCACTCCATAGAATCCAATATATTTACCATTGACCTCAATCGGCCCTGTCACTAATGTCTGAATCCCCTGTGGCTTCAGCACCTGATACATCGGCTCACTTATCTTCCGATATTCTTCTATATCATAGATCATAATATTATGAGACTTCTCGTATTCCTCAAACCAGACATCCAACACACCATCATACGGAACCCTCTTTAAATTCTCAATCTCTCTCGACACACCTTCCCTGCACCATTCATAGGTGTTATCAAAGGTACCATCCAGATTGTCCTCAAAGATATATGCCCGATCCGATTGCATCCTTTCACAAATATATTCCAAAATCTGATTAATAATATGATCCGGCGACTCCGCAGATGACGCATATCGAATCATATCTGTTATAAACTTTTCGTCATTGATTTTTGCCATATTCTCATCATCCTTTTCCCATTGTCATATCCAACAATATTCTTCATTATCTATTACATACTTCTCGCGTCACTACATGTAAAATATATAACCTGATACTTCTTTGCAACCTCCTGAAGCAATGTTCTTGCCGCTATTACCTTATCATCATCTAAATTAGTGAACGGGTCATCCAATATCAACATAGGGGATTCCTGTTCATACATCGCATCCACAAATGCAAAACGCAGGCAAATGCCAACCAGATCCTGACACCCGGTGCTCAATGTGTGGATATCCCTCTGCTTTCCCTGTTCCTTTACCGTTACCGCAATATTGGCATCCATATGGAATTCCATATTATCCTGCCCTGTAATACTTGCATAGTATCTTTCAAAAGCATTTAATACCGGAGCTGTGTAACGTGATGTCAGGCTTTCTTTTGCCTGATTCAGTTTTGTCTTTGCCAGTTTTAAGTAATGGAACTTCTGTTGTTCTTCTTTCTGTATTTCCTCTAACTGCTTTAATCGTTCTTTTTTATCCTCCCATTCATCATATTGCATTCCCAGATTCTCTAATGTCTTTTGATACTCTGTTATCGTCTTATGGATCATCTGCATATTCTGCGTCAGCACAGATATAGAATCATTCAATTCTTCCAAAGAAGGCATATCTTTTTCTTCCGCATTCTTCTCTAATATCCCGGTATCCACCTGTTCCTCAAATTGCAAAAGTGTACGCACTGCCTCTTTCCAATTAGCATCTGCATAATAATACCGCTGCACCACTTCCTGCAGTTCATTCAATTGTGCCCGGCAATCCGTTGCCGGTACATATCCATATGATTGTAAAAAACCTGTTAATTGTTCTACCGCTGTCTTCTGTTCTTCTAATGCTATCCTTTGCCGGCTTTCCTGCTGTGCTAACGTCTGATATCTCTGCACCTTAGTCTGCAATGCATACATGGCTTCCTCATAATCGTCATCGCCTGTTGTCTGTTGATAACCCTGTAAAAATGCAACAATAGATTGTCTTCTATCTGCAAGCTGTTTCTCATCAACAGCTGTTACCGCATGACTTTTCTTCTTTTGAAGCGCATGATATTCAACGGACTCTTCCATTATCTGCTGTAATAAGGTGGCAGCCATATACTCGTCATAATGCTTCCCGTGTGCATCCAAATATGCTTTTACTTCCGTATCCGTCTGTGTAATCCACTGTTGATCCTGTGCGATTTCCTGTTCTAACGCCTGTATCGTCGCTGTCTGCTCCGCAACCTCTTTCTTTTCAGATCCTCTACACCCAATTCCAATTATAACAGTTCCCACAAACAATACCAATATGCCCGGTATCCACAAAGATCGTATGCATAATAAGCCTGCGATAATCAATGCCGCAATTCCTATCCCCAATACCACATGATTCCTCTTCATCCCCTCCTGTGATGCGTTCTTCAATGCAGCAACCGTTGCCTGTTTGGACGGAATAGCCGCTTTTCGATTATTCCTTTCATTCCATTTACCAATGATCACTGACACCGGTTCGTTCTCATCATGAAATGCACTCTCTAACTGCTCATACCGTTGCCGCTCTACGCTGCTCAATTGATTCTGATTATACTCCTGTAACAATCTCCGATATTGGGAAACTTCCTGAATCTTAGCTTCCAAATCCCCCTCATCCGGTATACCTTGTTGAAAACAGTCATCTAACGCCGCTACTTCTTTCTTCTCTTCCTCCGAAAGCCTGGTCATCTCCACACGCTCCCGAATCTTCTCTTCCTCGCCACATGTCAGCAATGCCTGCCGCATCTCCTCCAGCGTTGGAACTTCTCCCGGAAACTCACATTGTAATTGGTCTACAACCGCCTTCTTATCCTGAACCGCTTTCTTTAAATGTTCCCATTCCTCTCGCTTGGCAAGATTTGATTGCATTGCCGCTACTTTCTTCTGTAATGTTGTCATCTCCTGCAGTTTGCCGTCTTCTGATCTGTATTGACTCTCCTGTTTTTCCAGCATCTTCTGATATTCTTCTATGCTTGTACTAATCCCCTGCCCATCCGATACCAGTCGCTCTAACTGTGCGATTTCCTCTTTCCTTTTGGCAATAGCACCCGTTTTTCTGGAAGGTGTCATCTTATTCATTAATTCCGCAAGCCGGGCATCCGCATTGTCATAATTGTTCAGATCATTTGTATTGTCTGTAATATTACCGATCTTAGCACTGATATCATCTGTTGCATATGTATCACAAGCATTCTGTCCGATATAGATAGAACGAAGAAAAGACTCTCTTCCTACCCCAAAAAGTTCCTCTCCGATCCGGCTTGAATATGCATCTGAGATCAGATTCGTATCCGCATCCCTTAATTCAAACTCGTCGTTTGCCTCTTTGTCCTGAAAAATTCTCAAAATCTCATATCGTCTGCCATGCTCCTCAAACACAAGCTGTCCGCCAAAGATTCCTCCCTGCCATGGTTTATATCGTTTTCTCTCATTTTCTTCTATGCTTCGTTTCCGTTCTCCTTCCAAACCATAAAACATTGCCCGGATAAATGCAGCAAACGTACTCTTTCCCCAGCCGTTCTTCTCACAGATCACATTCAGATCATTCTGAAACTCCATAGAACAATCCTGTAATTTCCCAAAATTCTCAATATGACAGGAAATCAACTTCATTCTACTGCACCTCCTCTCCGGCAATTGCCTGTAACCCATAGCGGATAATAATCTTCTTATCTTCTTCCGACAAGGAATCGTCTGCCATGACCTGACGTACATATTCTCCCTTCAACGACACATCTAACATATACGATTCAACATCAATCTTCAATGTCGTCTCATCATACACTTTTACAAAATAATAATCATCCTGAAATCTTGTCCGGATGTAATTTACATCCTTTTCACATTCCACATCCAGCATTCCCGTCAGCACGATCTTCAACAGGCAAGAATTCGGAAATGCGTTCTGTTGCAAAACTGCTTCTACTCTTGTAATCATCTCCGCAGTTGTCTGACAATCCGTCACATCTACCTCAACTGTGTGCAGTGTTCGATAGGCAAACGGAACAAATTTATGTGTATAATGCATGGTATCCGTATCAATATCCAATACAACAAAACCATGCTCTCCACACTCATCAAATCCTCTACCTTCCAGACATCCGGGATAACAATACGTTGCTCTGGCATCCAACTGTTCCTTTTTATAGGCATGGACATGTCCTAATGCAAGATAATCAATTCCTTTATTGCGAAATGCTTTCAGTGGAATGATCTCCGTCTTATCTTTTCCCTTGCTTTCAGATTCCTGTCCGTGCAACATTACAATATTAAACCGCGCCGCATCCAGTACCAGTGAGACATCCGCACTTCCTGCATTCTCCTCTGTAAATTCCATTCCATTGATCGTAACTCTTCCACCTGCTTCTTCGTACGCGGTCCAATTTGAATCAAACAGATACAGATTATCCGGCATTTTCTCCAGATCTGCAAGGAAATTGTCACTGTCATGATTGCCCTTCAGATAATAAAAATGGATATCCGCATGCTCTACAATTGCATGAAGCACCGTATTTCGTGCCGTTGCTGAAATGTGTTTTGTATCGAACAGATCTCCTGCGATCAGAATGACAGAAATCTCCTGTTCCACCGCATAACGGATCATTTTTTCAAAAGTGCGTAAGATCTCTCCTTTTCGCTCCTTTGCTTTTTCCTTATCCAGATTAGCCGTCATTTTAGAATCTAAATGCAGGTCTGCACAATGCAATATCTTCATTTCAATACCTCCCATTCTCAAGCATTCATTTCTATTACCAAACAGACATATATCATCTTACATAATTATTTTGATGGTATCATATTATAACTTTGTGTTCAAGTGCAGCCAGCCGGATTCTTTCTTTCCATTCAGGACATCCTATGTTAAAATAAAAATATCTTATTATATGAGGTGATCATTCATGATTCAGATAGATCTGATAACCGGATTCCTTGGTTTCGGTAAGACAACATTTATTAAACAATACGCAAAGTATCTGATCTCACAAGGACTTCATATCGGCATCTTAGAAAATGACTTTGGTGCGGTCAATGTAGATGCCATGCTGTTACAGGATATTCTTGGAGACCATTGTTCATTAGAAATGGTAGCCGGCGGTTGTGATGCCGACTGTCACAGAAGACGATTCAAGACCAAACTGATCGCAATGGGAATGTGCGGATACGACCGTGTGATCGTAGAACCTTCCGGCATTTTTGATATGGATGAATTCTTTGATGCACTACACGACGATCCGTTGGATCGTTGGTACACGATCAGCAATGTTATCACGATCATTGATGCAAACTTAGAACTCCAGCTTTCCGATGCTTCCCGTTATCTCCTCGCATCGCAGGTTGCGCAAGCCGGCACCGTTTTATACAGTCATGTTCAGGAAGTGAATGCTGCCCGATTATCACAGACACAAGAATATGTGTTACAGGCAGTAAGCGACCTGCATTGCAAAAAATCTCCTGCTCCACTGATGATCGCAACGGACTGGTCAACATTACAGGACAGTGATTATCAGGCAATCCTCTCCTCCGGCTATCGGACAGCCGACTATACCAAAATGTGGTTTGATGAACAGGATACCTA
>JBNMIW010000008.1:0-18995 GCA_050873485.1 Lachnospiraceae bacterium
GGACAGTAATTATTTGCAGGAAGCAATCTTACAGTGTGTCTCGCGGATACCGGAGGGAACCTATAATATCTTTATGGTAGGAGATGTAAAGCAGAGTATCTATAGTTTTCGTATGGCAAGACCGGATCTGTTTATGGATAAGTATCATTCTTATTCGGAAAAGGAAGATCAGCCATGCAGAAAATTATTGTTAAAGAACAACTTCCGAAGCCGCGCAAATGTCTTAGAGACGATCAATTATATCTTCTATCAGATCATGGGACAGGAATTAGGCGGGATTGAATATACAGAAGATGAAGCACTGGTTCCGGGTCGGGATTTTGTGGAAGTTGCGGATGATGAAGTGGAACTGCTGATCGGGGAGAGCAAGGATTTTGAATTTGTGCAGGGAATGGACGAGAAAATGACCGCACAAAAGGAAGAAAATCTGGATGAGAATCTGGAAGATATCGGGAAGATTGAATTAGAGGCGACCATGATCGCAAAGCGCATACGGCGGATGATGGATGAACGCCCGTATCAGATTGTTGCCGAAGATGGACAGACATTACAAAATGTTGATTATAAGGATATGGTGATCCTGTTCCGTGCACCGTCTGCATTTAGTCAGGTCTTTCAGGAAGTGTTGATGAATTATAATATTCCTGTGCGGATACAGAATGAAAACGGATATTTTGATACGGTAGAGATCCGTATGGTATTAAGTATGTTGCGGGTGATCGACAATCCGTTCAATGACGTGGAAATGACGGCGGTACTTCGTGGTTATTATGGAAGATGCAGCAGCAATGAACTTGCAGTGCTTGCGATTGTAAAACGTCTGCTGGAACGGGAAGAAAACAGCGAAAATGGAGAAAAACGCAAAGAAGATGCAGGGAAACGGGAAAAACGACAAAGAAAGCAGCTCTATATCTATCAGGTTGCGCGGATACTTGCATCGCATGAGAGGGCGCGGATTGCTGAAAAACTTTCGCATATTCGGAAAGATGTGTACGAATCCCTGTGTGAAAAATGCAGCCATGTTGTGCAACTGATCGAGGACTGCATGGAGAAGAAAAGCTATATGGGTATTGGTCAATTGCTGCAATATCTGTATTTTGACAATGGGTTTTATTATTATGTGCAGGCAATGCCGGAGGGAACATTCCGTATCCGGAACCTGAAATTGTTACTTGGTGAGACGAAAGCATTTGAGGACAGTACCTTTCAGTCTTTATTTGATTTTTTACAGTATGTGAACAAATTACAGCAAAAGGCGGTATCGCTAGGCGGTGATCCTTCGGTAGAAAGTACCGAAAATGCAGTGCGTATTATGAGTATTCATAAGAGTAAAGGATTGGAATTTCCGGTTGTATTTTTGGCGGGCACCGGAAAGAACTTTAATTTAATGGATACGAAAACACCGCTGATCATTCATTCGGATCATTATCTTGGTGCCAAATACATTGATACAAAGAGAAGATGCGGCAATGATACGTTCAAACGAAAAGCTTTTGCAGCCTTGATGCGTACGCAAAGTATTGCAGAAGAATTGAGATTGTTATATGTCGGACTTACCCGTGCAAAAGAGAAACTGATCATAACGGGTGTTACCAGAGATATTCCGGCATTGATTCATAAGCATGAGATGGTATTAGCAGATCCGGATGTTAAGTTAGGATATAGCAATGTGCATAGCGCCGGAAATTATTTAGACCTTTTGGTAGCGGCATTTCTTCGAAATGCAGTATTTCATGAAGCAATGAAGAAAGTGCCGAAACGATTGGATAAGACAGGAGAACAGATCCTTTCTGCCGAATATACGTTAGAACATGAGATTGCTACACCGCAGATCCGTCTGATCGTGGAGACATATGATTTCAAGAAATTAACCGTCATGCATTTACAATCGAATATGGAACAGCAGATGGACAAAGCAGAAGGCCTGAAGGAATGGCTGAATGGAAAAGCAGAATACAAAGAAGAGTTAGAGGGAAGGCTTTCCTGGAAATATGCAAATGAGCGGTTATCCGAACAGAAGTCCAAATTATCTGTTACAGAGATCAAGCGGATTTACGAAACAGAAAATGAACCATCGGATGTGGTAGAAACGGTATCCTATAAAAAGGATACATTTTCGGTTCCGCGATTCATAGCGGGAGAGATGAAGATGAATGCCGCAATGCGTGGTACATGGGTACACAAGGCGATGGAATTATTTGATAATGCACAGTTAACGGATATACAGAAGATAACAGCATTTTTAGACAAAATGTGGCAGGAAGGTCGATTGCCGGAAGAGACAAAAGAATTTTTAACTGCGGATAAATTTGCAACGTTTGCAGGATCAAAACTTGGAAAACGTATGTGTCAGGCAGCAAGAGAAGCAAAATTATACAAAGAAAAACAATTTGTTGTAGGCGTTCCGGCAAGCAGACTGGTAGGAGAGATTCCACAGGAGGATTGTATCGTAGTACAGGGAATCGTGGATGCTTATTTTGCAGAAGGTGAAGATCTGGTACTGGTCGACTATAAGACGGATCGGATTCAGGATGGTCAGGAAGAGATATTGATACAAAGATATCGCACACAGATGCAGTATTATAAGGAAACGTTAGAGCAGTTGACGGGCAAAAAGGTGAAGGAAACGTATCTGTATTCCTTTGCGTTAGGAAAGGAAATTGCTGTTTTCTAGGAAACACAGGAACGTGTCATAAGAGGAGAGAAGAATATGGCGAAGATAGTAATTGTGGAGGATGATGAGAAATTAAGTCAGGAATTAGAGATCTTTCTGATCCGGAATGGATATGAGGCGGAAGGACTTCGACAATTCGATCATGTGCTGGAACAGTTGCAGGAAATGCATCCGGATCTGGTATTGCTCGATCTCAATCTACCCAATACGGATGGGACTTATATCTTAAAAGAATTTCGGAAAGTATCGGATGTTCCGGTTATTATGATCACCAGCAGGGATAGTGATATGGACGAATTACTGGCAATGCACTATGGTGCAGACCATTATGTGACGAAACCATTTAATACACAGATCTTACTGGCGAAGATCATTGCAATCCTGAAACGAACGAATCAGGCATTTGTTACAGATCGTATGAACTGTGGTTCGTTTGTATTAGATATCGGGAAGAGCCGGTTGGAAACAGAGAATAGGAGTGTAGAATTGACAGCTAATGAACTTAAGATCATGCGGTTTCTGGCTAAGAATAAAGGAAAGATCGTATCAAGAGACGATATTATGGATACGCTCTGGGAGGATGAATCTTTTATTGATGACAATACATTAACTGTAAATATGATGCGTATCCGTAAGAAATTGCAGGAACTTGGAATGGAACATGTGATTGAGACAAAACGTGGTCAAGGCTATATGATGGTGTGATGGAATATGAAAGAAAAATTGGTGAATCAAAACAGGATATCTTTTCGTTGCTATTTAGTGGATCGATGGAAGAGTGCAGTGATGCTGATCTTTGCAGTATTTACGATAGAAGTATTTCTGTTTCTGTATTCCGTGCCGGTTGCTTTTCATTTATATGTGATCGGCGTGGTAACTGTGGCATATGTAATTGGAAATTATCTGGAGTATTATGCAAAGAGAAATTACTATACAGAAGTATTGTTGCGGCTACAGGAACTGCATGAAAAATATCTGATCGTAGAGATGCTTCCGGAGGCTGCTGCGTGGGAGGAAGATTTATTAGAGCTGATTTTGCAGGATGCGGATAAGGCAATGTCGGAACAGGTGAATGTGTATAAAAGAATCCAGGAAGAATATCGGGAATATATTGAACTTTGGATTCATGAAATAAAACTTCCGATTGCGACTGCACAAATGATCATTGAAAATAACAAGGATGATGTAACGAAGCGAATCAGCAGTCAGATCAAAGAGATTGAAGATTACACAGAACAGGCATTGTTTTATGCAAGGAGTAATTATGCGAATAAGGATTACAGTGTGAAAAAGAGCAGCCTCAAGGACATGGTCAATGAGGTTGTCAAACGGAATAAGCAGGCATTTATTTCGAAAAAGATCAAGGTGGAATTTGAACAGATCGATCAGTTACTCTATACGGATACAAAGTGGTGTCAGTTTATATTAAACCAGATTGTGGCGAATAGTATCAAGTATGGAAAAACGCCGAATGCAGTGATCCGGTTTACAGGCAGAGAACACAAAGAATGTGTGGTATTAGAGATAACGGATAACGGAATCGGAATCAAAGAAGGTGAAGTTGGCAGGGTATTTGAAAAAGGATTTACCGGAAGCAACGGAAGGATTGGAAAGAAATCAACCGGTATCGGGTTGTATCTGTGTAAGAAATTATGTGACAAATTGGGAATCGGAATAGAACTGGAATCAGTGGAGTGTGAAGGAACAACAGTACGTCTGATATTCCCGAAAAACAGTTATATGGAAATGAATGAAGAGTAGAGAACAATAACCTTACGAAATCGTAAGGTTATTGTAAGTTATATCCATGGCAGGTAAGGAAGGATTGGAATAAGATACCGTTAGAACATAAGTCATAAGAAAGGAAGTAAACAATGGAACATTTATTAACAGTAGATCAGATTGAAAAATATTACGGAAACAAATCGAACCTTACCAAGGCAATTGATAATATCAGTTTTTTTGTGGATAAAGGGGAATTTGTCGGGATTATGGGTGCAAGTGGAAGTGGTAAGACAACATTGTTAAATTGCATTTCTACAATTGACCGGGTGACCGCAGGTCATATTATGATCGGTGGTCAGGATATTACCAGCTTAAAGGGAAATCATTTGAATCGGTTCCGTAGAGAACAGTTGGGATTTATCTTTCAGGATTTTAACCTGTTAGATACGCTTACCGCATATGAAAATATTGCATTACCATTGACAATACAGCGTGTGGATGCGAAAGAAATTGATGAAAGAGTGAAGGATATTGCAGCACAGCTTGATATTATGAAGATTCTTAATAAGTATCCGTATCAGGTATCCGGTGGACAGAAACAAAGAATTGCTTCTGCCCGTGCGATCATCAGCAATCCGAAACTGATCTTGGCGGATGAACCAACCGGAGCATTGGATTCAAAAGCGGCCAGACAATTGTTGGAAAGTTTTAAGACATTGAATCAGAGTATGGATGCAACAATCTTAATGGTAACACATGATGCATTTACTGCAAGTTACGCGGATCGTATCCTATTTATTAAGGATGGTTTGATATTCAATGAACTGGTGAAAGGGGATAATAGCAGGAAAGAATTTTTTGAAAAGATCATTGATGTGGTAACCTTGCTTGGAGGTGAGTTGAATGATGTTATTTAAGTTATCTCTTAAGAACATGAAGAAGAGTTTTAAGGATTATGCAATCTATTTTCTGACCTTGATCCTTGGTGTGGCAATCTTTTATATGTTCAATTCACTGGATAGCCAGGAAGCAATGTTGACGGTCAACCAATCTACAAGAGAGATTGTGAAATTAATGGTTGATATGATTGCATGGGTATCGGTATTCGTAGCGGCAGTATTAGGATTCCTGATCGTATATGCCAATAATTTTATGGTGAAGAGAAGAAAAAAGGAATTTGGTCTATATATGACGCTTGGCATGGGAAAATGGCAGATATCAAAGATCTTATTGGTAGAGACAATTGTGATCGGTTTACTTTCCTTAGTAGTTGGAATGGTTGTCGGTGTGTTTGGCTCTCAATTGATGTCTGTACTGGTTGCGAAGCTGTTCCAGGCGGATATGAGTGCATATACCTTTGTATTTTCAAAGGCTGCCATGGGAAAAACGATTCTCTATTTTGGGATTATGTATGTAGCGGTAATGTTGTTTAATGTGATCACAATATCAAGATGTAAGCTGATTGACTTATTAACTGCGGTTAAAAAGAATGAAGAGGTTAAGATGAAGAATCCGCTTCTTTGTATTCTGGTATTTTTATTAGCTGTTGCAATGCTTGTATGGGCATATTGTCAGGTGACCGTTAAGGCAGATGAATTACGGGAAATTACTCAACTGCTTGTGCCGATTGCGGTAGGTATGCTTGCAACATTTCTTGTCTTCTGGTCTATGTCGGGATTTATTTTGAAAGTTGCACAGTCCAGAAAGAAATTCTACTTAAAAGATACGAATCTGTTTGTGTTGCGGCAGGTGAACAATAAGATTAATACAACGGTATTCAGTATGACAATAATCTGTATTCTGTTGTTTATGACAATCTCGATTTTGTCAACGGCACTATCCTTAAACCGGATATTAACACAGGATTTGAACGAAATGACTCCTGTAGATATTAATTTGACAAAAAGTGCTAATCTGCCGGATGATGGGGAATATTCGAAAGAAAAAGTAGAGGATTCTTATCTGCCAATTATAGAAACTCTGAAAAATTACGGCTTTGATGTGAATAAGTTAAAGGATGTAGAAGAGATCACGTTCTATGCAACCGATACTTTTACCTGGGGAGATTTCATGGGATCTTTGTTAGGACAGGTGGAACAGCAGTATCCGACTGTGAATTGGGACTCGGCAGAGCGTATTATTAAGGTATCAGATTATAACCGGATTGCAAAACTATATGGATTAAAGGAATACAGCTTGCAGGAGGATGAATATATCGAATTATGTGATTATGACGTATTTGTTGGAATCCGCAATCAGGCATTGGCACTTAAGAACAAGATTACGATCAATGGAAAGACATATTTGCCGAAATATACAACCTGTCAGTCCGGTTATGTAAATATGAGTACCAGTCATGTAAATATCGGTATCACACTGGTGCCGGATAGTTGTCCGCTTACAGATGATATGAAGGAATATCATTTTTTAGCTGCCAATTATAATGCGGATACCGAGGAGGAAAAGCAACAGATCGAGCAGATGTTTGAAAGTTCGAGTTCGAATAATAAGAAGATGGATCAGGATGGGGTTAAGATTGATGATTCAAGCCGCATTAGTATTATTGAATCAAGTAAAGGATTGTCTACGATCATTACCTTCATTGCAATCTATCTTGGAGTCATTTTCCTGATTGCAAGTTCAGCAATTCTGGCATTAAAGGAATTATCCGAACATTCTGATAACCGTGAAAGATATGCGATTCTGCGAAAGATCGGAGTGGACGAGAATATGATCAACCAGTCGCTGTTTAAACAGATTGCAATCTTCTTCCTGATGCCATTGGCTGTTGCTGTGATACATTCGATATTTGGTATCCAGTTTGCGTTGAAACTGACCGCTGTACAGGTGCAGCCAAAAGAAATGCTGCCGTCTGTCATTGGTACGGCAATCTTCTTAGTTGCAATCTATGGTGGATATTTCTTTGCAACCTATGCCGGAAGTAAAAATATCATAAAAGAAAATGTATAACCGTTGCAAAATAATATAAAATGAATTATGATTAGTGCTTGTAAGAATATTTCAAGTAAGGGAGCAAGGACAATGACAGGAAGAAACAAAGAAGAGATGGAAGGCGTAACGCTATTAGGGAATCAGGGAACAAAGTACCCACAGGATTATGCACCGGAGGTGTTGGAGACATTTGTGAACAAGCATCCGGATCACGATTATTTTGTTAAGTTCAATTGTCCGGAGTTTACATCCCTGTGTCCGATTACCGGACAACCGGATTTTGCAACCATTTATATTTCCTATGTACCGGGAGAGATCATGGTAGAATCCAAATCTTTGAAACTATATTTATTCAGCTTTCGTAATCATGGGGATTTCCATGAGGACTGTATGAATATTATTATGGAAGATCTGATTCGCCTGATGGATCCAAAGTATATTGAGGTGTGGGGCAAGTTTACACCAAGAGGAGGTATCTCGATCGATCCATATTGTAATTATGGAAAGCCGGGAACAAAGTGGGAAGAAGTTGCATGGAATCGATTAGCAAATCATGATCTCTATCCGGAAAAAGTAGACAACCGATAAGACAATAAACAGAAACCAAAATTAGCCGCAGTTAATATGCGGCTAATCTTATGTGCATATGAAACAGAAAGAAGCGGTGGCAAAAATGAACTATAATGAGAGCGTAGAATATGTATTATCTATTCCTTTATTTGCGGATAAATTAGGAACAGATTGTTTAAATGCAATATTAGAACGAATGGGACATCCACAACGATGTTATCCGGTGATCCATATCGCCGGAACCAACGGAAAAGGCTCTACTTGCGCATTTTTGTCTTCGATGTTGCAGACGGCCGGATGCAAGGTCGGAATGTTTACTTCACCACATTTGGTCCGTATTAATGAAAGGCTAAAAATAAATGGAGAATCCATTTCGGATGAAGCATGGACGGATGTATTTGAAGAGGTTATGCGTGTAGTAGAGGAAGCAAAAAAAGATGGCATTGCGCATCCGTCTTTTTTTGAATTTGTTTTTTTAATGGCTGCCGTTTATTTTCAAAAACAACAGGTGGATTATGCTATTTTTGAAACAGGAATGGGTGGAAGATTAGATGCAACAAATATTGTGCAGCCAATCCTTAACATCATTACATCGGTCGGGATGGATCACATGCAGTATCTTGGAGATACTTTAGAAAAAATTGCATTTGAAAAGGCCGGAATTATGAAAAAGGATGTGCCGGCTTTGTTTTTCGACCGTAAAGATACAGCAACGCAAGTTATCGTTCAACAGGCAAAAAAGGTTGGCGCACCTTTACGCCTTGTCGAAAAATCGCAATATAAAATATCAAAAATTAGTGAAAAAACCATTGATTTTTCATTGGATAGTGGTTATTATAGATATTGTGAGCTGCAGATCTGCAAGACAGCGCTTTATCAGGTAGAGAATGCCGTTCTTGCGATAGAGGCTTATGAACAGTTATTAAGACAGAAGAACAGAGTGACAGACATGGATTCAGAGAATGAAGCAGTCTGTCAGTTGATAGATAAACATATAGATGAGATTCAGACCGGATTAATGAATATGGTCTGGAATGGCAGGATGCAGTGTATCGGTTCCCATATATATGTGGATGGTGCACATAACGAAGAGGCAATTGAAGCATTTTGTCATACATTGGAAGTGATGTTCCCAAAGGAACATAAGATTTTATTATTTGCTGTTTCAAAAGACAAAGATTACAAGACAATGATTCGTAGACTTTCAGAAATTACATTTGACGAAGTTATAATTGTTCGTTACGAAGGAAGTCGTTCAGCAGAGATTGAAACAGTAAGAAGAATATTTGGACAGTTTTCGAAGAGTAAGATTACTTGTTTTGATGATATAAGAGATGGGTTCGGATATGCGAAGAACCATGTTAGGGATCAGTATTTATTTTGTGTAGGCTCTTTATATCTGGTGGGTAATCTGCTCAGTTTAGGAGTATAGATTATGATCAATTTTGATGAAGAGGTTAGAAAGTTTAAGCCTTGCCTTGAAGTATCTCAGGCAGAGGATGCAATATATAAGAACGACGTGAAAGATATTACAGATGTATTAGCGGAAATGTTACAACAGGTGAATAGTAAGAAAGAGAAATAGGCGGTGAATAATATGGAGTGTTTGAATTGTGGAGCACCTGTATTAGAGAACGGACACTGCAGCCAGTGCGGCATGAACTATAAGCTGTTGGCAAAGGCCTATAATACATCAAACTATTACTATAATTTAGGTTTAGACAGAGCAAGTGTCAGAGATCTTACCGGTGCAATTGATGCATTGAATTTGGCGTTGAAGTATAATAAGCAGAATATCAACGCAAGGAACTTATTAGGACTTATCTATTATGAGATGGGTGAAACTGTGTTAGGATTAACACAGTGGGTGATCAGTAGTAATTATCTACCGGATAATAATATGGCGGAGCGTTATATCAAAGAGGTACAATCCGATCCGCTCAAGTTAGAGGAAGCCAATCAGCTTGCCAAACAGTTTAATCAGGCATTGGCGCATGCCAAGCAGGGAACGAAGGATCTTGCGTTTATCCAGTTAAAGCGGATTTTGTCCAATTATCCGCATTTTGTAAAAGGATATTTGTTGTTGGCGTTGTTATATTTGGATAATGGCAATCCGGATAAAGCGAAAAAAGCATTAAAACGTGTGCTGCGGATTGACAAGAATAATACATTGGCAGTGAAATACCTCTCAGAAATGGGGATTGCACCCAAAGATATTATAGGAATGAAAGAGAGCAGTCACCGAATCGATGTGGATTCAGCATATTCGGATGAAGATCAGTATAAGTCTGATCTGGAGACGTTTGTTGAAAAGGGATTAGAGAATATTGATAATCCGGATCTGACAGTCGGATCTTATAAGGAGATCAATCATAGTAAGTTCAATTTGGTTTATGTTGCGGTTGGATTGGTTCTTGGTGTTTTGACATTCTGGCTTTTGGTATTGCCAACGAAGCTGAATAGTGCAAACCAGAAGAACCGGGCACAGGAGATATCTTATAGTGAGGAAGTATCCAAGAAGAATGTTAAGATATCCGATCTGGAAAGTCAGGTCGATGATCTCAACAAACAGTTAGAGGCAAAGGACAAAGAGCAAGAGAAACAAAAGAACGATCAGAAGGATTCAAAAGAAGCATTCCAGATCATTAAGAATAACATTCCAAACACAACATATGAGACTTTGTGTTCGGAAGCTGCCAAAGCAATTAGTGAAAATGATTACAAAAAGGCGATCAATTTGTGTAATGTAGCACTTCAGATTCAAGAAGGAGAAGATGCATATTACTATTTGGGAAAAGCATACCTTGGTGATCATAATGAAGAAAATGCCAAATCTGCATTTATCAGTCTGAAGGACAACTATCCGGATAGCACACATCTTGATGAAGTCAAAGATTATCTATCCGAGTAGATATAATTTAACCACAGATAATATTTAGATAATATACTTAAGAAAAGCAATCTGTTTTACAGGTTGCTTTTTCTTTTGTCTAATGTGTGAATTACGGTGGAGAAATTCAAAAGGATATCTATTATGTAGAAAGGGATGGAAATATGGAAGGAAAATGTCTGCATCAGGTCAAGGGAGAGACTTTGATCATTTACTTACCGGAAGAGTTGGATCATCATACAGCGGATAAGATCAGAGAGTGTACAGATGAATTGTTTGTTTGCAAAAAGATACGGGATGTAATCTTTGATTATCAAAATACAGGTTTTATGGATAGCTCGGGGATTGGTCTGATCATGGGGAGGTATCGAGAGGTGAAATATCTGAAAGGAGACGTATATATTGTAGGAGTGCATACAAAGATTGCACGAATTCTGGAAATATCCGGATTGTATAGAGTAGCAAAACAAATGAATAATGTAGATGAGGCACTGCGCGATATTGAAAGAAAATATCAAAAGTAGAATATTAACTGTGGTTAAAATATAATAAAGGGGACAAGGATATGGAACATTTTAATAATCAGATGGTGGTGGAATTTGACAGTGTATCAAAAAATGAAAGTTTTGCGAGAGTGGTGGTAGCTGCTTTTGTCGCCAGACTGAATCCGACATTGGAAGAGATAGCGGATATTAAGACTGCGGTATCAGAAGCGGTTACCAATTCGATCATTCATGGATATGAAAATGGGGATGGCAGAATCCGGATTGAGACTTACATTGTGGAGGACACCGTTACGGTGATCGTGACAGACTATGGTGTTGGAATTGCAGATATTGAAAAAGCAATGGAACCAATGTACACATCTAAGCCGGAACTGGAACGCTCCGGTATGGGATTTGCATTTATGGAAGCATTTATGGATGAATTGTTTGTCGAATCTCGGCCCGGAGAGGGAACAAAAGTGACAATGCGGAAAGTGATCCGACAGGAAAAAGCGGAGGAAGGATTCGAGAACAAAGAAATATAGTGGAGGCGTCATGGATAGAACTTTGGAGTTGTTAAAACTTGCAAAAGAGGGAGATCAAGACGCAAAGGAACATATTGTCACTGAAAATCTTGGATTGGTGTGGGCGGTTGCCAGACGTTTTATTGGACGTGGACATGAACTGGAAGATTTGTATCAGATTGGGTGTATTGGACTAATGAAATGTATTGATAAGTTTGATCTTTCATTTGATGTCAAATTTTCAACTTATGCCGTGCCGATGATCAGTGGCGAAATTAAACGATTCTTACGGGATGATGGAATGATCAAAGTAAGCCGGACTTTGAAAGAGACGGCTTATAAAGTCAAACGGGCAAGGGATGAGATTGTCCATCAGACGGGACAGGAACCGAAAATAGAAGAACTATCGAAATTACTACAAATTGACGAAGAGGAGATTGTGGCATCATTAGAAGCAAATGTCGAAGTGGAGTCGATTCATAAGACAATTTATCAAAACGATGGAAATGCAATTTATTTAATTGATAAGATTGCAGGTCAGGAAGATGAGAAAGAGGACTTGTTAAATCATATTGTATTAGAGGAATTGATGGATGGTTTAGAAGAAATGGAGCAAAGAATTATCCGTATGCGATATTATGAGAATAAAACGCAGACGGAGATTGCGGGAGAAATTGGAATATCACAGGTACAGGTGAGCCGTCTTGAAAAGAAAATACTGAAAAAGATGAGAGAAAGATACCAAAGTGGAATATGAAATGGTTGTGTCTCTTCCTATTTAATGATAAAATTGAAACGTTGATTTGATCATGAACAAAGGAGGATGAGAATGGGAACATTTCAAGTTGAATTGAAAAAGGTTGTGGATGACAGCTATGAGATAGAAGTTGGATTTGCACTAGAGGACAAATTGATTCAGGATCTGCAAAATGGATTGGTTGGAAAGATTCATAAATTTGCTGTCGTGACAGACAGTAATGTAGAGTCGTTGTATGGTGAGCCAATCTTACACAAATTACAGGATGCGGGATATCAGGCAGATCTGTTTGTCTTTGAAGCGGGAGAAAAACAGAAGACGAGACAGACGAAAGAAATGGTGGAGGATGCCATGCTGGCAAAACAATACCGAAGAGACTGCTGTGTGATCGCAGTTGGTGGAGGTGTGGTGACTGATCTGGCAGGGTTTGTTGCCGGTACTTTTGGAAGAGGCGTACCATTTATCAATTATGCGACAACATTGCTTGCGGCAGCTGATGCATCTGTGGGAGGAAAGACTGCAGTGGATACTCCGCTTGCCACCAATTTGATCGGGATGTTTAATCAGCCGGAAAAGGTATATATAGATATCGCAACATGGAAGACGCTGCCAAAGCGCGAAGTGATCAGTGGATTGGCAGAAACGATCAAACATGCATGTCTGGGAAGTAAAGAGTTCTTTGTATATTTGGATGAGCATATGGAAGACATTCTTTCTTTACAGAAAGAGGCGTGTGAACATATCGCAGAAGAAAATTGTAAGATCAAATATCATGTAGTCATGAAGGATGAAAGAGAGAGCGGACTGCGTGAAGTATTAAATTTGGGACATACGGTAGGACGTGCAATCGAGACAGTCAGCGATTATCGTTTACTGCATGGAGAAGCAGTATCGATCGGAATGGTTGCGGAAGTGAAGCTTGCTTATCGGCTTGGATATGTAACAGAGGAAGAGAGAGATGCAGTGATCGCACTTCTTGCAAAGGCACAGCTTCCGATTACAATTCCGGAATATATCGATAGAGAAGTATTAGTGAAAAAATTATATACGGATAAAAAAGTGCGGGATGGCAAATTACGCTTTGTAATACAAAAAGGAATTGGAGATATTGTTGAATTTGAGCCGGGTGTGTTTGCAACTCAGATTGAGGAACAGGTTGCCCGCGAGATTATTATGAGTATATAACAAAGGAGAAGACGATGCGTAGTTTACAGGAAACAAGAGATTTTTTCATTGCAGACCGGTTTGCGATGGTGACCTCCGGCATTGAAATTGAGGCAGTAGATGACGGGTATGCCAAATGCAGTATGAAGGTGGATGACCGGCATGTGAATGCAACCGGACATGTGATGGGAGGTGCAATCTTTACACTAGCTGATTTTGTATTTGCGGTTGCAACGAATACAAAAGAAAAAGTAACCGTAACAACGGTCAGTCAGATCAGCTATTTAGGGACTCCCAAGGGCAACATCTTATATGGTGAGAGCCGGATATTAAAAGATGGCAGAAGAAATTGTTTCTATGAGATAACGATTACAGATAATGCGGGAACTCTGGTAGCGGTTGTCTCGACAAGTGGTGTTCATTTAACGCCGGTGACATCTGCTTGACAAATATCGACAAATCGCATACGCTAGAATACAAATCAAAAGAAGGGAAAAGAAAAATATGAAAAAGGCAAAGATAATCTTGCTTGCCATGTGTTGTCTGTTGTTAGCCGGATGCGGCAAGCAGTACAAGGCATCTGATATTTCATCCATTGATGATCTTGAGGGCAAGCGAATCGGGGTACAGATTGGAACAACGGGAGATATTTATGTTTCCGATTATGAAGGCGATGATGCAGGAACGGTCGTAGAACGTTACAACAAGGGAAATGATGCAGTATCTTCTTTGAAGAACGGTAAAATTGACTGCGTTGTTATTGATGAGGAACCGGCTAAGGCATTTATTAAGAAGAACAGTGATCTGAGTATCTTAGAGGAAGAGTTTACGATTGAGGATTATGCAATTTGTGTTTCCAAGGACAAACCGGAATTAAGAGACAGCATCAATCAGGCATTGCGTGAACTTAAGGAAGATGGAACATTACAGAAGATCATTGATAACTATATTAATGATAATGACGAAGGATTCCATTATCAAAGTCCGGAAGGTCTTACTTATGAGAATGGAACGCTGGTTATGGCAACAAATGCGGCATTTCCACCATATGAATATTACAAAGATAATAAGATTACGGGTATTGATGCAGATATGGCAACCGCAGTTGCAGACAAGCTCAATATGAAGTTGGAGATTCAGGATATGGAATTTGATTCCATTATCACAGCGGTACAGGCAGGCAAAGCAGACATAGGTGTTGCGGGAATGACTGTAACAGAGGATCGTCTTAAGAACATTGATTTTACGGACACATATACAACAGCAAAACAGGTAATTATTGTTCGGAATGGTAAGCATAATCCATTGCTTTCGATCAAGGACAGTTTTTATCAGAACTTTGTGGAAGAAAATCGTTATGAGTATATTTTAAAAGGTCTGCGCAACACATTAGTTATTTCGGTGTTTGCAGTATTACTTGGTCTTGCTATTGGATTCCTGATCGCACTTGTCCGTACAACTCATGATAAAATGGGAACACTTAAGATACTCAACTGGTTGTGTAAAGTGTACCTTACGATCATTCGTGGTACGCCAACGATGATTCAGTTATTGATCATATATTATGTAGTGTTTGCTTCGGCAAATATCAGCAAAGTATTTGTTGCGGTATTGGCATTTGGTATCAACTCCGGTGCATATGTGGCAGAGATTCTGCGTGGCGGAATTATGTCGCTGGATATTGGTCAGTTCGAGGGAGCAAGAAGTCTGGGACTGACACATGGACAGACGATGCGTTATGTTATCTTGCCACAGACAATTAAGAATACACTGCCGGCACTTGCTAATGAATTTATTGTATTGATCAAGGAAACGGCAATCAGTGGTTATATCGGACTTCAGGACCTGACAATGGGTGGAAATATTATTCGCGGTATCACATATGAAGCATTTTTCCCATTGATCACAGTAGCATGTATTTATCTTGTTATTGTTATGATCTTGTCGGCAGGAGTGAATAAATTAGAGAGGAGCCTGAAGAAGAATGAGCGATAAAGATGTGATTATTAAAGTAGACCATATGACCAAATCATATGGTGACAATGTGGTGTTGGAAGATATTAATACCGTGGTGAATAAAGGAGATATTATTGCGATCATCGGACCTTCTGGTTGCGGAAAGTCAACATTTATCCGGACGCTGAATTTATTGGAGAAACCGGATAGCGGTTCCATTTTCTTAGATGGACAGGATCTGATGGATAAGAAGGTAGATATCAATAAAATGAGACAGAAAGTTGGAATGGTATTTCAGCATTTTAACTTATTTCCGAATCTCACAATTAGAGAGAATATTACATTAGCTCCGGTAAAGACCAAACTGATGAGTAAAGAGGAAGCAGCTAAGAGAGCAGATGAATTGTTAGAGCGTGTTGGCTTGTCTGACAAGGCAGATGCTTATCCGGATACCTTATCCGGTGGACAGAAACAGCGTATTGCAATTATTCGTTCATTGGCAATGAATCCGGAAATTATATTATTTGATGAACCGACATCGGCATTGGATCCGGAGATGGTTGGCGAAGTTCTGGAATTGATGAAAGAACTGGCAAAAGAAGGCATGACGATGGTTGTTGTAACCCATGAGATGGGATTTGCAAAGGAAGTTGCAAATCGTGTCATGTTCTTAGATGAAAAAGGAATCAAGGAAGAAGGTACACCGGAAGAAATCTTCGGTTCACCAAAGAGTCCGAGATTGCAGAATTTCTTAAAGCGAGTAACAGCTTAATAGTTATAGAGAAAAGTGTAATCCCTGTATTTGTGCTATGCGCAGATACAGGGATTTTTTGGTATATAAAAAGAAGGCCTGGGGGATACCAGACCTTCATCTAATGAGGGGGAGAGGATTTCAGTACAAATAAATGTACTATATGAAAAGCTCTTACAAGTTCATAGTATAGGGAAAAGTTGTGAACAAAGTATGTTCATCCTGTTTTTGTTTTGTGAACTTTTTAATATTTATTTCAATTACGGTTTTATTGATAAAAATATATGTCCGATAGGATGGAATTCGTGTATAATAGAGAAAATGCAAAGACTATAACAAGGAGGAAGAAGACATGGTAAAACATATTATATTATGGCAATTAAAGGATGAATTAAAAGGTGAGGAGAAAGAGCAAATCAAGAAGAATATGAAAACTCATCTTGAAGCACTGGTTGGAAAAGTGCCGGGACTGGTCAGCATGCAGATACATATTGAAGGATTGGCATCATCCAATGCAGATGTTATGCTGGATAGTACATTAGAAGATGAGGCAGCATTGAAGGGATATGCAGTTCATCCGGAACATGTTGCTGTTGCAGATACCTATGTGAGACCATTTACGGCAGTTCGTACCTGCATGGATTATGAAATGTAGGAAGAAGGGAAAACAGAATTATGGAAATAATATTGCATGAAGGAAGACCGGATTCCGTAGAAGGAAGATTAGAGAAAGAAATTCGTGTGTATGACCTGTTAGATTCCTTGCAGATTCCATATTTACGGACGGATCATGGAGTGGCAGATACAATGGAAGCTTGTAATAAGATTGATGCAGTTTTGGAGGTATTGATCTGTAAGAATCTGTTCTTATGTAATACGCAGAAGACAAAGTTTTATCTGCTTATGATGCCGGGGGATAAGAAGTTTAAGACGAAGGATTTATCCAAGCAGATCAATAGTGCAAGACTATCATTTGCAGATGCGGAATATATGGAACGGTACTTGGATATTACACCGGGTTCTGTCAGTGTTATGGGATTAATGAATGACAAAGACAATCAGGTGCAGCTTTTGATCGATGAAGAAGTATTAAAGGGCGAATATCTAGGATGCCATCCGTGTGTAAATACATCCAGTATTAAGATTAGAACCAATGACATTATGGATATTTTTCTGCCGGCTGTTCATCATGATGCAATTGTTGTATCGTTGTGATGAGGTAGAGATTTTAGTGCTTGTGTGCATTTAAACGGAATGGGAGGATTATATGGTATTGTATTGAAAAAAGTGCAGAAATTGAGGCATTTTTTGTGGAAAATCTCTTGTGAAATTGTGGAAACCCGATATAATAAAATAAGATTGTATACAAGAATAAGAAAAGGAGAAGAAAAATGTTTGGTTTTGGTCAGTTGATTGATATTTTGAAGAAGAATCCGAAGAAGATTGTATTAACAGAAGGCAATGATCCACGTATTTTGGAAGCGTCTTCCCGTTTGTTAGCAAGTAATTTCCTGCATCCGATTCTCATCGGTGATCCGAATGAGATATATGAAGTGGCAGAAGACAGTGGATTTAATATTCGTGGATCAGAGATTATTGATCCGAAGAATTTCCCGGATATGGATAAGATGGTTGCAGAGTTTTGTGAGATCCGTAAGAGCAAGGGAGTTACACCGGAACAGGCAAGAAAGTACTTAGAGCAGAATAATTATTCTGGAACCATGCTTGTGAAGATGGGATATGCAGATTCATTATTGGGAGGAGCTACATATTCTACAGCTGATACGGTTCGACCGGCATTACAGTTGATTAAGACAAAGCCGGGCAATACTTTAGTATCATCCTGCTTTATATTGGTAAGACCTTCCGCAACCGGTGACAATGAAGTGTTGGCAATGGGTGATTGTGGTATTAATATTCGTCCGAATGAAGATGAATTAGTGGAGATTGCAGAAGAGACCATTCGTTGTGCGAAAGTATTTGGAGTAGATCCAAAGGTTGCATTCTTAAGTTATTCTACATATGGTTCCGGTCATGGTGAGGATGTAGATAAGATGCGAAATGCTGCACGTAAGACAAAAGAACGTAATCCGGATATTCCGATTGATGGAGAAATGCAGTTTGATGCAGCCGTATCTCCGAAGGTATCTAAGAAAAAATGTCCAGGATCAGAGGTCGGCGGACATGCGAATACATTTATTTTCCCTGACATCAATGCAGGTAATATTGGATATAAGATTGCTCAGAGAATGGGTAACTTTGAAGCGTATGGACCAATCCTGTTAGGACTTAATTCACCAATCAATGATCTTTCCCGTGGATGTACTGCTACAGAAGTGTATTCTATGGCAATCATCACCGCAGCCCTATCCTAAAAATGATTATACCCTTGCACAGCGTGAGTGCGACGGATGATATGTGAGGGCACATGCGAAAGAATATGAATAGGCCATGTAGGTTTGCCTTTATGGTACGCAGGCACGCTTGCGCTATGCTTCATACGCAACGGTGCTAGGTTCGAAAGAACCTCACCAAGCACCGGCGTAA
>JBNMIW010000009.1:0-18383 GCA_050873485.1 Lachnospiraceae bacterium
CTCGTGTACAGAACGCAATTCCACTTCACGGATTTGAAAACATCCGCCCAACTTACCAGTTCTTAAAAGCTTTATTGCTTACAACACATGATCTGGAATTGGACAAAGATCATTTAATGGTTATCAGTCCGGATGAGGGTGCTATGAACCGTGCTATCTACTTTGCAAATATCTTAGGTGTAGATGTCGGAATGTTCTATAAGAGAAGAGATTACAGCACCATCGTAAATGGACGTAATCCAATCGTTGCACATGAATTCCTCGGTGATTCCGTAGAAGGAAAAGACGTGATCATTATGGATGATATGATCGCATCCGGCGAGAGTATGATCGATGTTGCAAAACAGTTAAAAGCCCGCAAGGCAAAACGTGTATTCTGTGTATGTACTTTTGGTCTTTTCACAAACGGACTTGAAGTATTTGACAAGGCAAAAGAAGAAGGCATCATCGAGAAAGTTATTACAACAAACTTAACATACCAGTCACCGGAACTTCTCGCAAGAGACTGGCACATTACAGCAGATATGAGCAAATACATTGCACTTTTGATCGATCATCTGAATCACGATGCTTCCATCTCAGACATCTTAGATCCAACCGATCGTATTCAGGATCGTGTAACGGAATATCGCAACCGCCACACTATCCGCGAGAATTACTAATTACCAACATGTATCATAAAAGGACTGTCACCAGGCAGTCCTTTTTTTATGTGGATTTCTTTTTGTCAAACATAAAAAACGAGACTGCCATATGACAGTCTCGTAATATACGCTGTGTTGAAAGTTAAGATGCCGGCTGTGTTGTCGGATCCGGTGCCTGTGTTGTTGGAGCCTCGGTAGGTGCCTGTGTAGTCGGTGCTTCTGTTGGAGCTTCTGTAACCGGAGCTTCCGTAACCGGTGCTGCCGTATTATCCGTCGACACCTCTGTTGTCTTTTCTTTCTTTTTCTTCTTCTTTTTCTTTTTATCCTTTTCCTCGGAATCTTCTGAACTTGAACGTGTATCCTTCCAGTCTTTCGTAGAACGAACCCATTCATAATCAGGGAATCCGATGTCTTTCAGACCATCATGGATCTCTGCCATAAAGTTATGCCAGATACTTCCCGGATAAGTAGAACCCCACAATCCTCTTGTTGCCTGTGGTGTATCATAACCTACCCATACACTCATTGTATAATATGGTGTATATGCACAGAACCATCCGTCTGTATTGTTATCCGTTGTACCCGTCTTACCTGCACAAGACATACCACTGATACCAAGTCCGCTTGCTGTTCCGCCTGCAAATACTCCCTGTAACATGGATGTCATCATTCTGGATGCATTTAACTCATATACACGTTTCGATTTGATATTGTCTTTTACAATCTCATTACCCTGCGAATCCGTGATCTTTACAATACATGTCGGCTTACGGAACTCTCCATCGTTCTCGATCGTAGCATAACCGGATGCCATCTCAACCGTCGTTGCTCCGTATGTAAGACCGCCTAAGCAGGCCGCCATATTCTGCCGATCCTCAATTGTAAGGTAATTAAAGTTCATATTCAGCAGATATTCTGCTCCTACTTCCGGTCCCAACTGACCGAACAATCGATATGCAACCACGTTCTTAGAAGCCGCAACTGCCTGTGCCAAAGAGATCATTCCGGAATAAGATCTGCCTGAATTCTCCGGCATCTTTGCATCATTAAATGGCGTGTCATCCACACGGGTCTGCGGTGTATAACCTCTCTCCAACTGTGGTGTATATACGATCAATGGCTTGATCGTACTACCCGGCTGTCTCGCACTCTGGTAAGCTCTGTTCAGACTATATCCCTGCAGTTCATTCTGGGTACGTCCTCCGACAATTGCCACTACCCGTCCGGTAGAATTATCAATACAGGTTGATGCTCCCTGCAGATTATAGATTCCGGTATCTTCATTCTTATCTTCATCTACGGACAATGTCTCATCCACTGTCTTTTGAAGAAGTTTCTGTTTCTTCGGCTCAATCGATGTATAGATCTGATATCCACCTGTATATAATGTTGCATACATCTCATCATACATCGCACGATATTTTTCATTGTAGGCATGTTGTTCCTCAATGGTATCAAATTTGTATTGGAACTCAAATCCGGATGCTTCCATCAATGCCTCTGTTGCACAGAAGTTGGTAAATGTTTCCACATAATCATGGCTGACTTTCTTCTCCGGTGCCAACTGCACATCCTCTTCCATTGCCATCTCATACTCTATATCATTCAGATATCCAAGTTCATGCATGTCCTTCAATATCTTGTGCTGACGTTTCGTTGTATGTTCCGGATATACTCTTGGATCATAATAGGTCGGACTGTTTGGAATCGCACACAGATATGCAACTTCCGCAACGGAAAGTTCATCTAAATCTTTATCAAAATATCCTTTTGCCGCTGCACCAATTCCATAATATCCATTGGAGAAGAATATTGTGTTCAGGTAATATTCCAGAATCTGCTGCTTTGTATATTTCTTCTCTAATTCCCAGGAAATAAATATCTCCTTAAACTTTCGTTCATATTTCTGGGCATTGGTTCGTTCCGCACTTACTTCCTTGGTCAGGAAAATACCTCTTGCAAGCTGCTGCGTGATCGTACTCGCTCCCTGTGTAATGGAACCTTTGTTACGGAACAGAATCATAGCCGCACGCATGATACCTTCATAATCGACACCATGATGTTCATAAAACCGTCGATCCTCAACAGAAACAATTGCCTCTACGAAATATGCCGGAATCTCATCATAGGTCTTATAATATACCTCTTTCTCACCGGTTACTTCACGAAGTTTCTTACCATTCGCGTCATATACAATCGATGTTTCATCCTGACGGAATGTAGAATCTGACGAATTGGCTACTAATTCTTTTGCCTGTTTGCGATAGCTTAATATGTCTTTTCCATACTTCTCATAGACAAAATATCCACCGATCACACACACTAACATAAACACAACAAACAGATAACTCAAAATGATCCGTCTGACTCTCTTACGTTTCCGTTTGCGTTCCTTTTTCGCCTTACGCTGTCTCATCTTTTCCAATTGTTCCGGAGACTTTTTCTCTTTTGATACACCATTCTCTTTTCTATGGTTGGTACTTTGGGAAGAATTCACTGTCTTCCGTCTCTCATCTGATGTGGGCTTTTTGTTATCAGCCATGTTTTTCCCTCATTTCCAGCTATGAACGATTCCTTACAAAGTAATTGCATGATTTGCAATTCCAATGTTTGCCGCCATCTCCTGAAGTCCAGGATTGGTTGTAAATAAAATGATCTGTCGATTCAAATACTCGTTCAAACAGCTTAATGTATCATATAATCTTTGATAATCATATGTGACAAATATGTCATCTATGATAATCGGCAAATCCTCCGCTATCAATACATTCGCAATAGACAGTCTCAATGCCAGATATATCTGCTCAATTGTTCCGGTACTCAGATAATCCATACTGATATAAGAATTACCGCTCTTCACCATCACCTTCAGTTGATCATCAATTCGAACCTCGGTATATTTGTTATTGGTAATTCTGCGAACCAGTGCAGATACCTGTTCATTTAATACACTTCCAAAGGAATCATAAATCTCTTCTGAGAGATCCTGAATTGTACGGATTGCCAGATCCAACGCGGCATTTTCTACATTGTTCGCTGCAATCTGTTCTTTCAGTTTGTTGATCTCAACAAGATACGTTTCCTGTTCTTTGCGCTGTGCAATAATGTTCTCTTCTTTGCTTCTGAGTGCTGCCAGTTTCTGAGTCCACTCTGTATCATCCTCTGCGCGGCTTACCGCTGCCTCTGCCTTCGCGTCCTCAAATCCCTGCTCAATCTCCATCTCCTCTAATAACCGATATAATTTGGCTCTGCGGGAGAATACCTGAATCATTGTAACAAGTACTAAAATAATTCCAAATCCCATAATTCCCATCTTAAGCTGCGGAATATTAACCGGGATTACATATGCAATGCCAACAAATAATGCAATGATCAGCAATCCAATAAACAGGATCACAAATGCATTATCCAAAATACTGCGGTTGCCCATCTGCTGTAACATCTTAAGATCCTTGTCACGACCGGTCAAAGGTTCCTCTTCTTCCGGTTCTGTCTCAACCTCTTCCGGCTCCTCTTCCTCTACCGACGGTTTCTTGATCGGCGTAAACTGTAATTTCTCTTCTTTCTTTTTCCCTTTGGAAGCCTCAACCTGCTTGTATTCTTCCCGAACCGCTTCTATCTCTGCATCAAAATCACGATCTAACTGAAGCTTTGCGGTTAATTCCTGTTCCTTTTCCTCCAATTCCTTGTTGGAAAATTCCTGTTTCTTCTGTCGTAATTCATCAATCGCATGAACTGCGTCCACATCACCTGCTCTTGTAGATGCCATGTTTACGATGTAATCATTTAATTTATCTGCGATTGCCCGGTCCGTTGCCAATTCCATCTGACCAACACAAAGTGTATTCATATAGGTACTCTTATCTGTCTGGATCAAAGTTCCTACTAATGTGTCCGGATTCTGCGGTGTAATCTCTCTTCCCGTATCTAAATCCTTCACAGCCAGACTCTTTTGTGTACGAAGGAAATTCCGTTCAACCAGAAACTCACCCTGTTCTGTCTTCACTTCCATCGAACCTGCATAGGCTTCTCCATTGATCGGTTTTCTCTTCTCATATCCGGCAAATCCTGTTGTGTCTGAAGAATCCTCCATACCGTATAACATACCGACAATGAAATCCTTTGTGGTTGTCTTACCTGCTTCGTTTGCCCCACATATAATATTCATACCAGGAGCAAGCGTGATATCTTTATCATGAAATTGTCCAAAATCCTGTAAATGCAGCTTATCAATCTTCATCTTACCGCTCTCCTGTCTTTAATAATACGTCTAAGCCATAATGAACCGCTTTTTTGCAAATCTCATCACTGTAGTAATTGTCCGATAACTGACCGATGAATTTGCCCACCAGATTATTCTGATTCTCCTGATATAACGCATTCAGATCATACTCTCCAGCCTGTTCCGTAATGACTTCGTATATATTGTATTTGTCCATCAGGCTTGAAAAATCAAACACATCATGATTATGATTCTGACCTTTTACAAGAATCCGGTAAATATTCTGCGTTCCCAAGTTCCGAATCTGCTTATCTACGAGATCTAAGATCATAGGTGGTGTATGATCCGGCTTAATATTGATCAACAGGTTCATATAACTACGCTGCGCAATCGGAACAAATTCCGTCTTAACCTCACCATCTGTTACTTCACCGTAAATATATCCTCTTGCACCGGTATCCGTATAATCGATCGGTTCTAACGAACCGCACATGATAACTGCATTTTCTTTGATCACTTCCGGTTTGCGAATATGTCCAAGTGCCACATAATCAAAATTCGATTCTCTCAGATTCTTCTTATTAAACGGCAAATGCTTCTCATCTCCGCCATGTGCTAATAAGATATTAAATGCACCCTGTTTGGCAGGCTTAATATGATTGAGAATATCATCCTCATTCTCTTTGTCATTATAAGAAAAACCTGTTACACATGTATTCAAATCTTTCATGTAGACATTACTGATCTTATCCGCAGATAAACAAATTGTCTTAGACGAAAACTTATAGTTTGCCATTGCACTATCCGGTTTCATGTAATCGTTACTTCCGGCAATAATGATCGTTTTTGTCTTTGTAAGCTTTGACAGGATATAATCTACATCCCGTAACATTCCTTCTGACGGCGGCATATGGAACAGATTACCCGCGATCAATAACAAATCTACCTGCTTTGCTTCTGCATTCTCTATCACCTTAACAAAGGTATCTTTTATCTCTTGTTGTCTGGCTTCACTCCAAGGTTTCCCCTTGTCCGGCTGTACTCCTAAATGTACATCTGCCATATGTATAAATTTCATCTTCGCACCTTCCTCTTTACGTCTGGCATCTGACTGCTATGGACTAAAAGGTATTCTAGCCCTAGTATCTTATCTATTATATTAGATTTCTCTCATAAAGGCAAATTTTTCGTAACAATTTTAAGAACTTCTTCATTATTTGTCCTATTTTTGTAAAAAACAAGGGTACAAAGAGTGATTTGTAATCATCTTCTTTGTACCCTTTATCATATTTTAAGAACTATAATTAAAAAGAATCCGGCTTACAAAATTTAAAAAATAGCGTAACGCGGAATACTGTATATACCGTGAACATTCTAGCATATATAGAATAATGCATACTGCCAGTCCCATTATTTCTTTTTTCGTAATCAGAATCACCAACCCGACTATTATGGATTCAAGAACTGCCCATATCATCAGAACCCCAACAATCAACAACTCGGATGTCAGGAATTCTTCATATACGAAACATCTTCCCAATAGCAGCAACACGCTTACACCAATCACATGAATCAACACTATCCGATATTTCGTATATAAAATAGTCTGCAATTTGTTCATGATTAAACGTTGTTGTATTGCTCCCGATTCATAATCTATTCCTATCAGCGTACATGTTAGCAAACCAATAAATGCCGGAAAAAACATGCCACATTGCCGATAATAAAAAAGAAGTGCAACACCTTTCAGACCATTTGATTCTTCCTTGTTCATTTTCAGACAATACAATATCCATATTATTGAACATACCATTATCACTTCCAACAAAATGACGGCTATTCTCTTTTTCTGTATACATATCTCATTTCGCATTACAATATCTCCTGTTTGCAAAATAAATAACCGCCAATCGGATAATGACAGCGACTCCAATGACACTTATCCATATAACACCTTCGTTTATCGAGTCAAGTGCTACCTTTCCACTTGTCGTGACATAATATTGTGCATCATCAAACAGTCGATTGATAAATGCAGTCGTAAACCAGCTATTGACAATCAGAAGCTGATCAACCACCAGACATGCTATCACCGCAAGCACTTTGGAGTTGAAAATATATCCTATCATTCTTCCAAACGAATATGACACATATGCCATAATTCCAACGCAAAGTACCTTTTGTCCCAACAAAAACAAGCCGGAACTACCAGAGACTAAAATAAAATGATCTACAAGTCCATTTTCAAAAACATATCCTGCCGCACTTCCAACCATCAAGACAATGAAAATAAAAGAAATAGCAACCACTAAAAACATTTTATATTGTGTCTTTAAAATATTCCGCGGCGTAGAGATCATAGCTCTTTGCCAATAACAATTTTCCTGTTCATCATGTTTGGTTATGTAGCAACCCCAGAAAAGAAACAGACTATCCAAAAACAACATCGCAAACAATATCACTGCATTTAACACAGGACTAATATTATTTACTACATATTGTCCCTGTGCAGAAACTGTTTCCACAAGAAAATCATTTTCTCTCTTAATTCCGTTCAGACAAAGTATTAGAAATATTACAAATGCAATCAAAAATATGTAATTCATCCGGGATGCCTTTTGTATCTTCCATTCTGTACGCAACGTATTTTTCATGCATGTCCTCCCACAATATTATAAAATGCCTTTTCCAATGAATTCGTCTGTTGTGCATATTGCTCCAAAGCTTCCCCCACTGGCATTTCTACTGCTATCCTTCCATTGTTTATCACACAAAAATGGTCACATAATTCCTGCATTTTTATAAAATTCTGCCCGGTTATCAATATTGTACAACCGTTTTCCTTACATGTTTTAATTTTCTTATACACATAATCAACCGCAAACGGATCCAAACCAAGATCCGGCTCATCTAATATTAAATATTTTGCACCTCTTGACAATGCACCCAAAATTCCTAATCGATGCCGCTGACCATATGATAATTTTCCTGCCGGCTGTGACATGTCATGTCCATGCAGACCAATTGCCTCTGCCATTTCCCTGACTTCGTCTTTCTTATAATCTACCTCATACAACACCTGCAAATTATCAACACAGGACATATGCTTGTATATTGGTGGTGTGTCAAAACAGATTGCGAACTCTTTTCGAACATTATCAAATGTTTTGCCATCAAAAAGAATTGCCCCTCTCTTTGGCTTCAAAAGAGTAGTTGCACATTTTATCCAAGTTGTTTTTCCGGCACCATTCACTCCGGCAAGATAAGTAATCTTGCCGGTTGGTGCTATGAAAGATATATCACTTAAAATTTCATTTTTATTGTATGCAAATGTGACATTCTCTGTTGTTATCATGCATTTCCCCTATCCTCTCCACAAAACTATTTTTATGATAATAGTTTTGACAATAATTGTCAAGAAAATGTCACATATCCTATTTCAAGATAACACCAACCACAGGCAAAAAAAAATCCCGGCAGGCTTTCCTGCCGGAACAAAATATTCTAAAGACTACAATTGTTTCATCCGGAACTTCACATACAGTTCGATCAATTCCGCACAATTTTCTCTTCCTACCTTATCACTATTGATAAACAGATCATAGTTCGTCGGATTTGTCCAATCCTTACCGGTATAATATTTATAGTAATCTGCACGATATTTATCGGTCTTGCTGATCAACCGGTTCGCTTCTACTTCCGAAACGCACATTTTATCAACAATGGACTTTACACATGCCGGACGTGGTGCATCAATATAAATGCGGTATACATTATCAAAGTATTCCAATACATGGTCTGCACATTTACCGACAATAATGCAGGACTGACTAAGTGCCAGTGACCGGATGATCTGTGCCTGCAAATTAAACAGGTTAATATCCGATACAAAATCCTTTTCACTTGGAGCAAGAATCGTCTTCGTCGGTATACCCTTTAACATCTTGGCAAACAAACTGCCCCGGAGTCTCTCATCGGTCTCATGGAACAACGCTTTATTGATGCCGCTGGCATCCGATGCCATATCCAGAATCTCATTTTCATAGCATGGGATTCCCATACGTTTTGAAAGTTCCAGTGCGATCGACTTACCGCCACTACCGAATCCTCTCGCAATTGTAATTACAAAATTATCCATAACTCATTCCTCCTAGTCTCCCAGATATGCCTTACGAACAGCATCGTCATGTAACAGATCATCCGCTTTACCGGATAATACAATGCTTCCTGTCTCTACAACATATCCTCTATCTGCAATCTGCAACGCAGCATTTGCATTCTGTTCCACCAACAAGATTGTCGTTCCTTCATCCCGGATCGTCTTGATGATCTCAAATATTTCCTGCACTACAATTGGTGCAAGACCCATAGACGGTTCATCCAACAACAGCAGTTTCGGTTCCGCCATCAAAGCCCTTCCGATTGCTAACATCTGCTGTTCACCACCGGATAATGTTCCGGCTAACTGATTTTTTCTTTCCTGTATACGAGGAAAATATGTAAATACTTTTTCCATCGTTTCCTTAATTCCTGCCTTATCTTTTCTCAGATAAGCACCCAGCAGTAAATTTTCTTCACAAGTCTGATCACCAAATACCCGTCGACCTTCCGGAACCTGACTGATTCCGGCACTTACAATCTTATGTGGCGGTAATTTACTGACTACCGTATCATTGTAAGTGATCGTTCCACTCTTAATATGATTCAGACCACTTATGGCACGGAGTGTTGACGTCTTACCCGCACCATTTGCACCGATCAGAGTAACAATTTCGCCATCTTTTACTTCCAGACTAATTCCATGCAGGGCATGTATTGCTCCATAATACAGATCAATATTATCAATTTTCAACATAATTATGCCCCCTTTCCCAAATAAGCCTCAATGACTTTCGGGTTCTTCTGAATCTCTTCCGGTACACCATTTGCAATAATCTCGCCAAATGATAATACATAAATATATTCACACACATTCATAACTAATTTCATATCATGTTCGATCAACAAAATAGAAATCTTAAATTCTTCCTTGATCCATCGGATCATTTCTGTCAGTTCCGCCGTCTCCTGTGGATTCATTCCCGCTGCCGGCTCGTCCAACAATAACAACTTTGGTTTTGCCGCCAATGCTCTTGCAATCTCTAACCGCCTCTGTTCACCATACGGCAGATTCTTCGCCAACTCGTCAGCCTTGTCATCCAGTTTCATAATTCTCAGATACTCTAAGGCTTCCTCTTTCATTTTCGCCTCTTCTTTCATCTGATAAGGACTGTGCAAAATGCTGCCAAATAATGTTGTCTTTGACTGGAAATCAAAACTGACCATTACATTCTGTAACACTGTCAGATCCTTAAATAACCGGATATTCTGAAACGTTCTGGCGATACGCTTGGAAGTAATGTCATACGGTTTGATTCCGTCAATCCGCTCTCCGTCAAAATCAATCTTACCGCTTGTCGGTTTGTACACGCCGGTCAACATATTAAATAACGTTGTCTTACCTGCTCCGTTTGGTCCGATCAAACCGACCAGATTGTTATCTCCAATCTCCATATTCACCATATTTACAGCGGTCAGGCCACCGAATTTGATCGTTAAGTTCTTCACATTTAACAGATTACCCATATTACTCACCCGCCTTTGCCGTTTTGTCACCTTTGTGGGTGATCTTTACATATACTTTCTTACACCAGTTTGCAATCCCCTTTACCGTAATCTCTTTCGTTCCTAAAATACCATTCGGACGGAAGATCATTAATGCAACTAACATGACTGCGTAGATCAGCATACGATTTTCCTTGAACACTTCACTCAGTCCCCGGAGGGATTCCGGAAGGAATACAAGAATGGATGTACCAACCACCGTTCCGGATACACTACCCATACCACCTAATACAACATATGTAATAAAGTCAAAAGATTTTGCATAGTTAAATGTGACCGGATCAATAAAGGTATTGAAATGTGCGTACAATCCACCGGCAAGACCTGCCATTGCACTGCCTAAGATAAAGGATATCATTTTGTACTTGGTTGGATTGATACCCATTGCCTCTGCCGCAATGTCATCTTCACGGACTGACATGATCGCACGACCTTTGGAGGAATGGATCAGATTCTTGATAATGGCAAAACATAAGGCTACACAAAAGAATATCGTCATCAGACTTGTCTTAACCGGAATACTTGTCATACCTCTTGCGCCACCAACATAGTCAATATTTTGGATAACAACCTTAACAATCTCTCCAAATCCCAATGTACAGATGGCTAAGTAATCACCTTTCAACCGGAGGATCGGATAACCAATCGCTGCTGCAAGCACTGCCGCTGCAAGAATACCGACAAGTAAAGAAACACCATATGGCATATTGAATTTCTGCGTCATGATTGCTGAACCATATGCTCCGATCGACATAAATGCCGCATGTCCCATTGTAAGCTGCCCGGTATATCCTAAGATCAGATTCAGTCCAAATGCTGCGATCATAAAGATTCCTGCAGTCTTAATCACTCGCAGCGTATAACTGTCAAGAATGCCTCTCTGAATTAAAAATAAGGCAATTCCATATATGGCAAACAGCACACCTATGATGATTGCATATTTGATATAGGTTTTCGCTATTATGCGTGTGTCAAATGCCTTCTCGTTCATCTGCTTTTCCATAGCTATCACCTACACTTTCTCTCTGACATTCTTGCCAAACAAACCTGCCGGTTTGATCAACAGAATAATGATCAACACGGAAAATGATATCGCATCAGACAATCCGGAACTGATATATACCTTGGACAGTGTTTCAATCAATCCCATTACAACACCACCAAACATCGCACCCGGAATAATTCCGATACCACCTAATACCGCTGCAACGAAGGACTTCAGACCAGGCATAACGCCCATTGCCGGTGTCAGTTTCGGATACAATAATCCAACCAATACACCTGCGGTTCCTGCCAATGCCGATCCAATACCAAAGGTAATGGAAATGATCCGGTTCGTATTGATTCCCATAAGTGCTGCCGCATCCGAATCATAAGAAGTTGCTCGCATGGCTCTTCCAACCTTAGTCTTCTTAACCATCAACTGCAACAGGATACAAAGGGCAATCGTAGTAAGCACCGCAATGATCTGATAATTACTGATAATAACGCTTCCTACATTGTAGGACTTTAATGGGAACAACTCCGGAAATGATAAGGAGTTCGGACCTGCCAAAAGGTTTGTTTTCATCAGGTTCTGTAACAGCAGCTCCACACCCATTGTAGTAATAAACAGGGTAACCTTTGGTGAATTACGCAAAGGTTTATACGCAATCTTCTCAATCAACATACCAAGGATCGCACACGCTAACATTGCAAATATTAACGTTCCCGAAAAACCAAACCGGAACACACATACTGCAAAATAACCGGCATACGCACCAAACATATAGATATCGCAATGGGCAAAATTGATCAGTTTAATGATTCCATATACCATTGTATATCCGATTGCTATGAGGGCATACACACTTCCCTGGCAAATACCATTTACAATCTGTTGTAATAATGTATCCATAGCCATCTCTCCTAACCATCCAGGGTCCGGCAGACAGACCGCCTGATATTCACCACACATTCCGTCATTCCTCTTGCGTCTTCCCGGTTGCTGCATCCGGATATCCGGTGAATACAGATTCTGTCTGTGCCAGACCACTTGCTTATTTTATCTTGCTTCTTTGCTGGCTGCCACGCTATGGATGTTATTACAACCGTTGCGTCTCGCAGGCGCGGCTGCCTGGAGTTTATCCTATTCCTCTGGCGAGATCTCTTCCATGAAGCTGAAGGAACCGTCTTTTACCTGGTTCACAACTACACTCTTGATCGGATCACCATTCTCATCAAACTTGTAATTTGTGGTACCGCATTTCTCATCTAAGCTATGTAATGCATCTTTCACTGCATCTGCGTCAGTACTTCCTGCTTTCTCGATCGCTGCCTTTGCAATATATACGGCATCATAACCTAATACGGAGAATGAACCCGGATCTGCATCAAATTTCTCTTTGTAATCTGCAACAAAATCTTTTAAATTGTCAGACTGAATAGATACATGATCTGTAAAGTACATACCCTCTACCGCATCGCCACCGATCTCTACCAAAGCCGGATCCGAACATGAATCACTGCTCATTAACTGAATGTCTAATCCGATCTCAGAAACCTGCTTTGCGATCAATCCGACTACATCATAATCATCCGGAAGGTATAATACCGTTGCACCGGAATTCTTGATCTCTGTTAAGTAAGACTTGAAATCACTGTCACCTGTGTTATATTTTCCTTCATATGCAATCGTTCCGCCATCTGCCTCAAAAGTCTCTTTGAACTGGCTCGAAATACCAACACAATAATCTTTACCTACATCATAAAGCATTGCAACTTTATCTGCTTTCAATGTATTCTTTGCAAATGTTGCTGCAACTTTACCCTGTAACGGATCAATAAAACATGCACGGAAGATATATTCTCCACCTTCTGCTGTTACCTTTGCATTGGTAGAACCAACAGAGATCATGATCTTCTTGGCTTCATTTACAATTGGTGCCATTGCGATAGAACAGCTGCTTGCGTATGAACCCAATACCATATCTACCTTATCCTGCTCTAACAACTTGGTAACTGCATTTGGTGCAGTTGCCGGTTTGTTCTCATCATCCTCAAATACTGCTTCAATCTGTTTACCGTTAATACCGCCTGCTGCATTGATCTCATCAATTGCTAACTGACTTCCGTTCTTACAGGCAGCACCGATATTTGGTGCATTACCGGTTAACGGATATACAAAACCTAACTTGATCGTATCACCACTGCTTGAACTACTACTGCTGCCTCCTCCGGATGACTCCGAAGTTGCTGCTTCCTCGCTACATGCCACCATGGACATGCACATTGCCATAACGGTCGCTACTGCTACCACTTTTTTAAATAATCTCTTCATAATGAATTCCTCCTTCTAACTTTGGGTCTTGGTACTAAATCCTATGAACGGGTTACTAATATAAGAAAGGCGTCACGCAATACTGCGTAACGCCTTTGTTATCACATTTAAGTATATATTTAGTTGCATTCGCACGAATGGTCACTTCGAAACCTTCGGTTTCTCAGTGTTCGTTGCACTCATATAACTTTTTCGTCAATCACTGATCTGCAAGCAGCTCATGCTTGACTTCAAAAGTTGCATTCGCGCTTATGCGATCATCTTATCCACCTCTGTGAGAACTTCGTCAAGCATTGTCATTGCGGTGCGGAGTTCATCCTCCTTGATAATAAGCGGAGGTGCTACAATGATGATGTTCTCATGTGTATAGGTTGAGAAGCCTTTCGCCTTCAACATACCACAGATCTTACCCATCAGGTTCTCTTTATCGGCATTGTAGCCGACAAGCGGTTCCTTCGTTGCCTTGTCTTTTACAAGCTCAACGGCTGAGAACAAACCTTTGTAACGGACATCACCAACACAGGCATGTTTGTCCTTCAGGTCTTCCTCGATCTCACCTAAGATCTTGCCCATGGCTCTTACATTGTCAAGAATGTGGTCTTCCTTATAGACATCCAATGTTGCAACACCTGCTGCACAGGAAAGTGGATGACCACTGTATGTAAGTCCACAAAGTAATTTATGATCGTCGAAATAATCGGCAATCTTCTTATCTACGATTACGCCACCAAGTGGTGCATATCCACAGGTAACACCTTTGGCAAATGTAATGATATCCGGCTTGATTCCCCAATTCTGGCAGGCGAACACTTCACCGGTTCTGCACCAGCCCATCATAACCTCATCACAGATCATCATGATACCGAATTCATCACACAGATCACGGATACCCTGCAGATATCCATCCGGAGGAATGATACATCCGTTACTACCGGTAATTGTCTCACACTCGATTGCTGCAATACTTTCCGGACCTTCATAAATGATCTGCTCTCTTAACTTACCAATATAGAACCTGGTTGCGGCTGCATCATCTTCAAAATCTACCAGTTCTCTGTATACATATGGATCAAAGAACTTGACATATCCCGGAATACCAGGCTCACAGTTGAAACGTCTCGGCTCACCGGTTAAGTTGCCGGCACCCATCGTAGAACCATGATAAGAACGATAACGGGACATTACTTTATTTCTTCCTGTATATAATCTTGCAATCTTTAAGGCATTTTCGTTGGCATCTGCACCACCTAATGTAAAGAATACTTTCTGCATATTATCCGGTGCCAACTCAATGATCTTTCTTGCTAACTCTGACTTTACATCTACCGCATAACCCGGTCCGATAAATGGCAGCTTATGTGCCTGCTCTGCAATCGCATCTGCCACCTTCTGGTTTCCATATCCGATATTCAGATTCACAAGCTGTGAACTCATATCATAATATTTCTTACCATCTGCATCATAGAAATAAATGCCTTCTGCTTTTGTAACTACGGTTGGATCTAATGTTCCCTGTACAGACCATGAATGCAATACATGTTCTCTATCTAATTTCTTGATTTCTTCTTTTGACATCTCTCTCATAATACATATCTCCTTTTCTACCACAATTCCTTATACATCTTAATCACATCCGCCTTCGTAGTTGTCTTTCTTGTGTTTCCCGGACTTCCACTGGCGATCGCATCATCTGCCATCTTATCCATGACCTCGAAAAATGCTTCTTTATCAACACCATATTCTGCAAGTGTTGGAACTTCTAACGTTTCACATAATTGAATGATCGCATCTAAAAATGCTTTGGCTGCCGTCTCATCATTGTCTTCTTCTGTCGCTGCCCCGATGGCCCGCCCAAGATCTGCAAATCGTTCATAGGTTCCGTCTAATGCAAATGTCAGACAAACCTTTAACAACATTGCATTGGATAATCCATGCGGCACATGGAAATTGGCTCCGATCGGCCGGCTCATTCCATGCACTAATGTGACGGAAGAGTTGTTAATGACCACTCCTGCCTCTAATGCCGCCAATATCATTTCTTCTCTCGCTTCCATGTCTTCTCCGTTCCCGTAAGCTCTTGGAAGATATTGGAAAATTCGCTTGACTGCATCAACGGCATATACATCGGTAAGCGGGGAGGCTTTCTTGGAAGTATATCCCTCCACCGCATGGGTTAAGGCATCTAATCCGGTTGCATTGGTTACGCTCTTTGGCGAAGATACGGTAAATGACGCATCCACAATTGCAACATCCGGTATCAGCACCGTTCCTTTTAATAACATCTTAATACTTGTTTTTGTATCTGTAATAATAGTAAACTGCGTTGCTTCCGATCCGGTACCCGCCGTTGTCGGAATCGCAACCATTGGAGGAAGCGGATTCGTGATCTCTTTTCCCATGTAATCCGCAATCTTTCCGGGATTGGTAATCAATGCTCCGATCGCTTTCATCGAATCCATCGGGCTTCCGCCGCCAATCGCAATCAGGAAATCACATCCGTTTGCTTTGTATGCTTCCACACCGCCATCAATCATCACATCATCCGGCTCTCCGGTAATATCATCATAAACTGTCCAGCCAATTCCAATTTCATCTAACAGATTGGTAACAATCTTGACATTACCGATTCGATTCATTACTTTTCCACTTACTACCAATGCTTTGGTTCCAAGTGTGCGAATCACCTCTTTGCTCTGTTGTAAAGCATTTTCTCCACTAATTATCTGTTTTGGCATAATAAACTTACTTGCCATTTACATCACACTCCTTGTTTCGGGACATGTATTATCATCTTTTGATAATATCCATGTCATATGTTGGGTAGATATTACCTCTACATAACCATAAAGTCAAGTGTGTTTTGCCATTTTTTAATTATATTAAGTGTATGTTTTTGTTCGCTTTCAAATGTTAGGCAAACAAAAAAGCCGAAGGTTTATTTTCTAAATCACCTTCGACTTATTTACAGATTATAACCGCACTCTCCCAAAATTGCAAGTATTATTTTTAATCTTATATTATTTTTTTGTTTTCTGTTTGCATGTTCTCTTCCTTTACAATCTGCTCAAACTTGTATATAATATACCCAAAACTTGACCAACTTTATTATATGTTGGGCAATTTCAGTTTGCCTTTTCATTTATGATATCCGTTTGCATACCTATATAAAGGAGGGACCATTATGAGAGTAAAAAGAATCGAAGCCATTCAGGAATATATTATAAAGAACAAATCCGTATCCATGGAACAATTATGCGAGGAATTCGGAGTATCCATGAACACGATCCGCCGCGATATCGATACCCTATGCACCAGAGGCAGCGTGATCAAAGTGTATGGCGGCGTTGTTGCCAATACCAATGCACCTGTTACACACGCCGAAACGCTCCGCCCATTTACCGAGCGCAGTTCCAGCAACAATAACGAAAAGTTAATGATATCCCAAAAGGCAGCTTCCTATGTGCAGGAAGGTGACATCATTTTCTTGGACTCCGGAACCACAACTCTTAACATGATTCCCTATCTTGCTAATATTCCGAATCTGACCGTAATCACCTACAGTATCCCGGCACTTGTAGAACTCCTGCAATACAAAGATATTAAAGTGATCTCCCTGCCCGGACTTCTATTGCGTGGCACGGAATCTCTGGTCGGTTCCTGCGGTGTCAATTACCTATCCACCTTTAATATGACGAAAGCATTTATGGCATGTACCGGAATCTCTTTATCCCGGCAGGTTACCAACGCAACCTTTGAGGAGTACGAGATCAAGCAGGCGGCATTGGACCGGAGCGAACAACACTTCCTGCTTGCGGACCATGATAAGTTCGGGAATGCCGGCATTATGACATATGCGGACATCACACGCATGGATTATATTATAACGGATGATATTCCTGCACCGGAATATGCAGAATACTTTGATGAAAAAGGAGTCGGCCTCGACATAGCCCTTTCACACCCTTGCACAGCGTAAGTGACGGACATGCGAAATATTCAGGGTATAGTGTCAGTTGTATAGATGCAACAGTATCACCGCAGGCACATTCGCATTATGGCTCGTACGCAGCAGACACTAAGGCTTGCAATATCTAATAAGACGTACAACGTCTAATTATCTATTGCTCGCCAAGTGCTGGCGTACTCCACATGCCTGCGGTGATGCATGTTACACCTATACAACTGTTATTCACTGTAATGAATTTCGCACTGTTTTTGTCAGAATCCACTACGCTGTGCTTATCGCCACACCCGAGCCCCTCTGACATTGACTCAAATAATCTACTATATCGTTAAGATTCAGCGACTTGTTTTTAATAAGATTTCCACAAAATACTTTGAGATATAGTAAAAAATTTATCAGTAGATTGCATCTGATACTGTAATTATATAATGCATGTTCCGTCCGGGACAATGCCCTATACGGCTGGGTGTGGCAATAAGCACAGTGTAAGTTTTCACGGAGATAACGTGGATGGCACATGCCCGAAAACGTAAATAAAGCCATGTAAGTTTGTCTTATATGGTTAAGCAG
>JBNMIW010000010.1:0-18052 GCA_050873485.1 Lachnospiraceae bacterium
ATGTTGTCTTCTGTTTCTAACGTCTCCATAATATCAAACATCCGATTGGACAAAGTGATCAACTGTTCCATATCATCTTCCCCCATCCGGCTTATCACTTTTAGCACCCAGTCATGCTTTCGTTTCCGTTCTTTCTCACAGATTGCTTTTCCCTTTTCCGATAGTGTAATATAAGAATTCCTTCGATCGGTTTCGGAAGTTCTTCTCTCGATCAATCCTTTTTCTTCCAGTATACGAATCTTCTTTGATGCCGCAGACATAGTCGTATGGCTCATATCTACCAGTTCTTTCATCGTAACACCTTCCGGACGGTTTTTCGTAATACCCGCAATCGCCATCAATATGAAATATTCTACGTTTGCCATATCTCCACGCTTTTGAAATTTGATCCGGCATCGGTGAATTCTGTGCAACAGATGGAATAACTCCATCACTATTTTTTCCATATTCTTATGCTTCATTCCCTTCTATCCTAATCTGTCAAAAATATTAGTTTCCTTAGGCAAGTATTTATTATATGCTTTTTCATAGTACTGTCAATGTTTTCTCTGTGAAAAAAATATGAACATTTTCATAAATGCAAATCGAGCTGGAGGAAAATCCCCCTACTCGAAACGACATCGTTGTCTCTCATCTCATGACTTCGTTGTTTACACAAAAAAAGATCGTTCTTCAAAAGAAGTTTGTTGTCTGCAAATCTTCTTTAAAGAACGATCTTTTTTTGTTATTCTATTGTCTGTTATTCGGCTACTTCAAAATTATGGATCAGTTGTCGTATCATCGGATACAGTTCCTGTTTTAACTGTGGCAATTCCACCGGTTGTTTATACAAGATAACATTATGTGCCGTAGAATTAACAAGCTCCACGATCATAAACATCAACATTTCCGGATTACGGAATGTCCTGCCTGCCTCCTCAAACAACTGTCTCACAAAAAGAACTGCGGTCTCACCGGATTCCATCGGCATATTTTCAAGTGCATGTGTAAAGATTCCCCAGGAAAGATTCTTCGATATAAACTTGAGCAGCATTTTATTATCGTCTAACTGATTCAAAATGTGATCTACTATGAATATGATCTGCTCCTCAAAATCCTTAATCTCACTCTCTACCAAAGCAACTCTTGCTTTATCAAATATTTGTGCCGCTTTTCTCCGGATCAGGTAATCCCGTACATCATATTTATCCTTGAAATACAGGTAAAATGTTCCCTTTGCCAACTCTGCCTTTTTCATTATGTCCGCAATGGAGGTCTCATTAATACCATTCTGGATAAACAGTGAAAATGCTGAATCCACGATCGCATTCTTTTTTTTCTTTTTATTATCCTCAACCTTTCCCATTACAAACCTCCTGCTAATGAGCAAACTCTCAATTATTTATTGTCTGACTTGATCTCAGCAGTCTGGAAAATGAATTTTACGCTACCATCCATATCATCAGCAATACCTGAGAATGACTTATATTCATCTGCATCCTTTGTAATTGCTTTAAAACGATCCATTACTGTTTTAATCTTGCTGTTATATTCGTTCTGAAGTTTTCCGGTACCTTCGTTCTTGAACTGATTCATACCGTCTAACAATGTTACAGAACCATCCTGTAATTTGTTTACACCACTGCTAACCTCTTTGGTTGCACTATCTAACTTTGATGCACCTTTTGAAAGCTTAGAGGCACCGTTTGATAACTGATTTGCAGAAGAAGTTAATGTCTTGGTACTACCTGTCAATGTCTTAATACCATCTGTCAAAGAAAGTCCGCTCTTTGATAAGGTAGTTGCACCTTTCAGTAATGCATCATTATTGTCACTTAATGCTTTCACTCCATCATACAGATCTTTTGCACCGCCTCCTACTGCTGCTATACCGGCTTTAATTGTTGCTGAATTGGTAACTAAAGTATTACCGCCTTCTGCTAACGCTGCAAACTGGGAATTAAGATCACTCATTCCTTTTGATTCTACATTCGCCGTCACCGCTTCTGTTACTCCCTTATCGTAAGCCCTCTGTGTTACTGCTGCGGTTTTCAATGCACTCTCAATATCCGCTTTCAATGTATCTTTAGCATCATCATCTAACGAAGTTGCATCAATTGCAGCATCCGCTGCTTTCTTCGCAGCTGCAACAGCCGTTGCCGTATCAGCTGCACCTACTGCCGTCTCATATCCGTCTGTAATATCGCCAACTTTTTTTGATATTGTAGTTGGAATACTATTTACTTTATTAACGTACTCATTCAAACCTGCATCAAATCCACTATACTGTGCAGGGAAATCCTTTGCACTATTATATAACTTACTGATACCAGCATCAAGCAACTTTTCTCCGGATACATACTCTGTCACACCGGAAGCCAACTGATTTGCTCCGGATACATACTGACCGGCTCCATTGGTTAATGTTGTAACACCATTCGTATACTGCTTGATTCCTTTTGCTAATTTGCCGGCACCGGTTGACAGATCAGATGCACCTTTGCTGACATCCCCTACACCGCTTGCATAGGTCTTGAAGTTATCCTTCAATGTAGTCAAACCATCTGACAGATCAGAAGAACCGGAGATCAATTCATCTGTTGCATCTGCTAAATCATTTACAGCATCCTCTAAATCATTCATATCACTGTCATCATCTAAATCAATGTCAGAAAACTCGCTTGAACTTGCAACCGTATAAATAGAATCCATAGAGAAATCCTTTACTGTTGCTTCCACTGTAACTGTATCTCCTAACTTTTCGTTCATCTCATCTTTCATATCATCGGTAAGATTCAAGCTATCTGCTAATCCTGGCATTCCATAAGCAACCAGAATCTGGTTACTTCCTTCGGATACCAGTTTACCCTGGCTGACCGTTACCTCTGAGAACGTATCAACCGGAAGGATAACTGCGGATGCCATCAAAAATGGTGTATTCATCTTTACATTTTTGCCATCCACTTCATCTTCAAATGTTGAATTATTCTCATATTGAATGGTCATCTTCAACTTACCGCTTTTACCTGCCAGATCCTCTGCTTTGATATCTTTTCCATCTAACTGATAAGAGATCTTCACATTAACCGGTGGTTTCTCATCCGTAGTTCCCTGATAATAAATATCTGCATTATTTGCCTTCCACGTGAGCTTGTCACCATTCTGGGTAAATGTTTCATCCCCTTTTACATTCTTAATGTCTTTCAGATTAGATACATCCTGAACATCACTGGTACCGGTTACATTCTTTAACCAGTTTGAAACTGTCACATCATCGACTGTTCCATCTGAATCCAGATTCACATAAACTGTCTCTTCTTTTTCTACATTTGTTGCAGCATAAGAAACATTGCCTGCTGTAGCAGCAAGACCTAATACCATTGCCGCACTTAATGTTACTGCACAAGTCTTTTTTAAATATCTCATAACAATTCCTCCTTTAGATCTTTCATTCACTACTCTATTTCTGCTCTGCTGCATGTTTACCAATCGCAACGTGACGTAATTTCCAACTCGTCTTGCATATGATCGGATCAAATACCCAAAGCATTGCAGGTAATATACAAATAACAACCAATACACTGATTACAGCTCCTCTTGCAAGCAATGTACAGATGGAACCGATCATATCAATACTAGAATATAATGTAATTCCAAACGTTGCTGCGAAGAAGCAGGAACCACTTATGATAATGGACTTAATAGAAGCTTTATGTGCAATTGAAATTGCCTCTTTCTTATCCTTACCATTCAATCTCTCTTTGTGATAACGGCTTGTCATCAGGATCGCATAATCAACCGTTGCTCCTAACTGAATACTTCCGATTACAATACTTGCCACGAATACCAGCGGTGTATGTGAATAATACGGGAACGACATATTCAAAAAGATTGCAAACTCAATTACCGCAACCAGAATAACCGGTAACGAAATGGACTTAAATGTAAACATAATGATCAGGAAGATTGCAATAATTGACAGATAGTTTACATTCTTCAGATCCACATTGGTTACATCCATCAGGTCTTTGGTAAGTGGTGCCTCACCGATGACCATGCCTTTCTTATCCACACCCTTTACAATCTTGTTAAGGGAATCGATCTGTTTGTTTACTTCATCGGATGCAGTCTTGTAATTCGAGCAGACAAACATCAACTCGTAATTATCACTTGCTAGCATCTCTTTCATATCCTTTGGCACCATGGACTCCGGAACACTGGCACCTAATACCGAATTCATTCCGATTACCCATTTTACACCATCAACATTTTCCATGTCTTTAATTGCCTGTGTCTTAACCTTAGAGTCTAAGTTAGAAGGCAGCATAACGATATGCATGACATTCATATTAAATTCTTTTTCCAGTTTCTTATTTGCAACCGTTGATTGGATCGTCTCCGGTAATCCTTTGTCCAGATTATAATAAATCGATACATGATTGTTACCATATGCTGCCGGAACAATACCGATTGCAAATATCAACAATGCGACCCATCTTCCTTTGATGATCACATCGGAAGTCTTATGGAAGTTTGGAAGTAATTCTTTGTGTCCGAATTTATCAATCCATTTTTCAAATACCAGGATCAAACATGGCAACAACGTTACACAAACGATAACGCCGATGATAACACCCTTCGACATTACAATTCCCAAATCACGTCCAAGTGCAAAGGTCATCGCACATAATGCTGCAAATCCTGCAACTGTCGTCAATGAACTACCGCAGATAGAAACAAACGTATTCGAAATTGCATGTGCCATCGCTCTTTCCTTATCATCCGGGAAGCGCAACTTATTCGCACGGTAACTCTCTAATAAGAAGATAGAGTAATCCATCGTAACACCTAACTGCAATACCGCAGTCAATGCTGTTGTAATGTAACTTGTCTCGCCGAGGAAGTAGTTACTTCCTAAGTTATATAATACTGCTAATCCGATTCCTGCCAGGAATATAAATGGTGTCAGGAACGAATCCATTGTGATCATCAATACGATCAATGTAAATACTGCTGCGATTACAACATAGATTGGAATCTCTGAAAGAGCAAGATTCTTAATATCGGTAACCAATGCAGTCATACCGGAAATGAAACATTTCTCACTTACAATCTTACGAAGTTCCGTAACTGCCTGCATTGAATTATCTGCGGATGTCGTATCATCAAATAATACGATCAGCATCGTTGCATCACCATTAAATAACGCTTCCTGAATATCCTTTGGAAGCATTTCCTTCGGAACTGTGATATCCATGATACTATCATACCAGATAACATCACTTACATGATCTACTTTTTTGATCTTTTCCTCTAAGGCAGCGACATCCTTCATGTCCATATCTTCTACCACTACCATAGAGAATGCGCCCATTCCAAACTCATCAACCATAATATCCTGTCCGGATACCGTCTCTAATGAATCTGGTAAATAGCTTAACAGGTCATAATTCGTTCTCGTCTTTGCCATTCCAATCACAGATGGGATTATTAACAAAAGACTCAGAATTATGATAAGCGCTTTGTGCTTCGTAATCCATTTACCTATTGCTATCATTACTTATCTCTCCTTTCAAAAATGACCATTGTTCATTTTTCTAAAAGAGAATATACTACAAAAATGACCATCGGTCAATACTTGTTGAAAAGAATTTTTATCAATTCACATTTTCTTCACAAAAAATGCCGTATGGCAATCTTTCGATCACACATACGGCATTCCATTAACCTTAACTCTTTTTAGTTATTGAAGAATTCATTGAAAAATTCGTCCGGTGTCATTTCATTTCCCTGCTGAATATCCTGCTCTGTACTTGTCTGTTCTGTACTCTGCTCAGTTGTCTTCTTAGAATCTTCCGGCATATCCTTCTTTGCACCCAGAGTAACTTTCAAGGTTACTTCTTTGTATTCACCTTTTTCATTACTACGCTGGACGATCATCTCAATCTCCTCTCCCGCTTTCTTATTGGAAAGAATATTCTGTAAAGTCTCCATACTTGTTACATCACGATCTGCAAACTTAGTAATGATATCTCCTGCCTTTAATCCGCATTTGTCTGCCGGTGAATTCTCTACAATCTTGGATACATATACACCGGATGGCATATTAAAGTTATTATTCAACTCATCTGTGATGTCATTGCCCTGAATACCAAGATAGCCCTGTTCGTTCTCTGCGATCACTTCCTGATTCATCAGATCATTGATAATTGGTATCGCTGTTGAGATTGGAATGGCATATCCCATACCTTCTACCTTGCTGTCTACATATTTGACGGTATTGATACCAATAACTTCACCCTTTGAGTTCAATAATGCACCACCACTGTTACCTGGGTTAATGGCTGCATCTGTCTGTAACATTTTCATTGTCTGATTATTCTCTGTATCTACTTCACGATTCAAAGCACTGATATGACCAACCGTTACGGACTGTCCATAACCTAATGCGTTACCGATCGCAATTGCAGACTCACCCAGCTTCAGATCGTCAGAAGAACCAAGTGCGGCAACTTTGATCTTAGAAAGTGTGTCGGATTCCATATCAGATGTCTTAATCTCAAGGACTGCTAAGTCAGCAGAAGAATCGGAACCTTTTACTGTTGCGGCTGCAGCAGTCTCATCACAAAATGCAACGGTGATCTCCTTTGCACCTTCGATTACATGATTATTGGTTGCTACTAACACACTATCATCTGTCTGTCCGATAATAATACCGGAGCCGGAACCCTGTACCTCCTGTTCATATGACTGGAACCAGGATCTTACTGTCTGAACGGATGTATTCGTAATAGATACCATTGATGGCATTACATTGGCTACTACACTCGAAACATCGTCTTCGCTAGATGAAGAAGTTCCGGTATTGGTTGTTGTAACAGCTGCAATCTCTGTCTTGTTCTTACTATTATTACCAAGTACCTTATTGCCTACTGCATTCACACCTACCATCACGCCACCTGCAACCAAGCCAAATACGGCTGCAGATCCAAGCAACAATCCGACCTTTTTCAATTTACCATTCGATGGTTTCTTTGTCTTCTTTGCTTTTTTGGCTTTCTTCTTATCGGCTGCTTCCGATCCGAAATCATTGCCTGTATAGATTCCCTGTCCATACACATTGCCCTGACTATATGGATTCGTTCCGGTTGTCTGATATTCACTCTTAGGAGCTTCTGTTGTCTGTTCCTTCGTTGACGATTCATTCATGTCAACCTTGCCTGATATATCCTCCTTACCAAATGGACTTTCATTCCGTCCATAATGATAAGTTGAATCTGAATTGTTCTGATTCATATTATTGTTCTCGTTTTCCATTGTCAAAACCTGCCTTTCACAAATTCATTATACCTTTTAGATAACCTCATTTGTTATCCTATGGTTGTTATACTAGCAGTGTTTTGTGACTAAATTGTGACAAACCTGTTGTAAAATTGTGATACTTCTTCACACTTAATAATCTTCTTCAATCACACGAAAATCTAAATAATCAAATTCAATTCCTTCCACAAAACTATCCTGTGTAAACCGTGTTCTGGAATACCGGATAAAGTCCTGCTGATTCAGTGGAAGCCAGATTGGTTTTGCCAGATCAAATGCATAACAGATCTCCTCCAATGCCTGATAAACTTTCTGTGTTCTTGTCATATTATAATCTGTCACCTCGGCAACCATATCTTTTATCAAATGATTATCTTTCATGAGTTGTCCCCATATGCGCATATCCTAATCTCCTTTTTACTAACCTATGTCAAAAAATAAAAGCTATTACATATGGAAAATGTTTCACTATGTAACAGCTTTTATTGTTATCCATCTAATTCACGATCAGATCTTCTCGCCCCAATCGTCATCATATTCTTCCGATGTATCCTCTTGTGAATCTCCTGCATCCACATCCTCCGGTGATTCTTCTATCGGTTCCTCATAATCTTCCGGCTGATCGGACTCATCCTCATCCGTTGTATACTCTGCTTCTGCCGCTAAACTCTCCGGACTTGGTGGTACGAAACCGCCTGCCTCTGCTGCCAGACTTTCCGGACTCGGTGGTATGAAGCCGCCTGCCTCTGCTGCCAGACTCTCCGGACTTGGTGGTATGAAACCGCCTGCCTCTGCTGCCAGACTTTCCGGACTTGGTGGTATGAAACCGCCTGCCTCCGCTGCCAGACTCTCAGGACTTGGTGGTATGAAACCGCCTGTACTTGGTGCTGCCGATTGCGAATTGTCTTCCATTCCTTCAACCTGACTCAGACTACCAATAATCTCTGCAATCTCGTTCAACTCTCCAATTACATCGCCCAGATCTTCAAGATTACACTCACTTAATTCTGCGGACGATTGCGCATTTGCTGCAATCTCTTCACTTGCCGCCTGCTGATTTGCAAGACTATCAATGATGACCGTATTACTCTCCTGCAAATTACTACTTAATTCATCTAAGCTTGTCATGTTATTATGTAATACATCTACCACACCGGCAATACTCTCAAATGCACCGGTAACATGGTTAATATCCTCTGCCTGTGCTTCTGAAGCACGAACGGAATTCATAACAAGTTCCGAAGTCTGATCTGCTAACTTGGTAACTCCCTGCAACAGATCTGTAATCTTATCAATGGACTGTTTCGTATTATCCGCAAGTTTCCGAATCTCATCTGCAACTACAGAGAATCCTCTTCCTGCTTCTCCTGCTCTTGCCGCTTCAATGGATGCATTCAATGCCAACAGATTCGTCTGCGAAGATACCTGATAAATAATCTGGGTGATCTCTTCCGCAGAACTGATCTTTTCCTGTAATTCCTGTGCAACCTCTGTCACCTGTTGGTTTGCAACGGCAATCGCATCGGATTTCTCTTTCAACTGTTCTACCAGCTTGCCACCCTGCTCAGTTGCATCGACTGCCTCATTGGTAGATTCCAATGTATGATCTTTCACGCTGATCAGGTTATCAATAATATTACGGATCTGTGCCGTCATATCGGTCTGACTTTCCATATTCTTAACAGTCTCTGTAACACCGGAAGAAATGGCATCTACACTCTTTGCAACCTCATCTGTTGCATCATGGAAACTGTCTAACTTCGACTGGAGTAACTCAATATGCTGATTGCCCTTTTCTACAACATTCACCATATTCTGTGTCACTTCTTCCTGATACATCAAATGATATTTGATCTCCTGTTGATCTGTCTCCTGTTCTCTGACTACATTCTCGGCAGTCCGATATAAACAAAATGTCATAATAACAAACAATACAATGGCAACGATCCAGGATGCTCCCTGTGCGCTCTGTCCCGAAGCAAACATGATAATCGCTTTGATCAGCATGATCACATCTACTGCACTTGCACAAAGCAGACTGTATGTAGTATCCAAATACAACATACTTACAACGATGATGGCACAAAACGGAAGCATATTATATATGTTTCCATGATTAAATACTGAAATAGCGGATACTAATATATAACCGCCACCCACAATAAAACGGATCAACGGGCTTTCTGCCATCTTAAAATACATGAATACGCAACCGCCGATCAAGCCCAGACATAATATGATCTGAACAATTAAAAATGCACTACTTGCTGTTGCCTTTCTCTCTAATATAGAAAGAACCAACCGTACTACTGTAAGTGCAATGACCATTTTTAAAACAGTCTCATTCTTTCTTGTAAATCTTATCGTATTATCCATATGTAATCCCTCTTTTTTCACTTATATGTCTATTATAGCATGACCACTTCAAAGAATCCACCAACTCTTTCTAACCCATTATACAAAAAAACGAAAGAATTTTCGTCATATTTACTAATAATTCTTCCGTTTTTTCATATAGCTTGTTACATTACAATAATAATTATTGTATGTCTCCCTCTTCTCTTGCAACTGCCAACATCAATTTGATTCGATTCTCCTGATTAACCTTTGTGGCGCCAGGATCATAATCGATCGGTACAATATTTGCCTTTGGATAGATTTCCTTAACTTTACGTATCATACCCTTTCCTACAATATGGTTCGGCAGACAGCCAAATGGCTGTGCACAGATGATATTTCCATATCCACTCTCTGCTAATTCTAACATCTCCGCTGTAAGAAGCCAGCCTTCACCCATCTTATTGCCAAGTCCGACCACACCGGTGATCAACTGCTTGATGTGTGCGTATTTGGACGGAGGAAGAAACTCACTGTTCTCAGACAATACATTATACAGCATCTTCTCTAACATCTCGCAATACTTCATCAAAAGCTGACAAACCTTCTTCTTTGCCGGATTACCACCATATAAATTGATATCCTCAATTCGGTTATCAATCTTAAACATCATGAATCCCATGACACCCGGAACCATAACTTCGCAATCCTGATCCACTAAGAAATTCTCCAAATCATTATTCGCCATAGAAGAATATTTTACATAGATCTCTCCTACGACACCAACCTTCGTCTTCTTAACATTACTGACCGGAATCTTGGTAAAGTCTTCCACAATTGCTTTCATATTCCGTTCCATGCCCTTTGGTGTATAACCTTTTCTCTGACGGAACTGATTGGATAATTCTTTTACCCATTTATCAATCAAAGCATCTGCGTCGCCCTTATTCACTTCATAAGAACGTACCTGATTCTTCAATAACATAAAAAGATCACCATAAGTCAGACCGATCAATGCCTGATAGATCATTTCCAACGTCAAATGGAATCCGCTATTACTCTCTAGCCCTGACAGATTCAGCGAAATTACAGGAACATGCCCCAATCCTGCTTTCACTAATGCCTTACGCAAAAGGTGAATATAATTGGATGCACGACATCCGCCACCTGTCTGTGTGATCATCAGTGCGACCTTATTGACATCATATTTTCCGCTCTGCAATGCACTGATCATCTGCCCGATTACCAGCAGTGCCGGATAACAGGTATCATTGTGTACATATTTTAATCCGGTATCTACTACTTTACGTCCGGTGTTCTTCAAAAGTCCAACCCGATATCCATGTAAAGTAAAAATATTTCTCAACAATTTGAAATGTACAGGAAGCATATCCGGAATCAGAATCGTATATTCTTTGCGCATTTCTTTGGTAAATTCCACACGTTCACCGGATGCAACATGTACCTGGATCAGATCATTGTTCTGATTTTCATTCATTATCTCACTCATGTTACCTTGCTCCTTTCTGACCGGTTGCAGCAAACAAACTTCTCAATCGGATCTTTACTGCTCCAAGATTCGTAATCTCATCTATCTTGATCTGTGTATAGATCTTATCTTTCTCCTCTAAGATACGTCTTACCTCATCTGTTGTGATTGCATCAACACCGCAACCAAATGATACAAGCTGTACTAAGTTCAGGTTCGGATCCTGCTGATCCGCAACATACTGCGCTGCAGCATACATTCTTGAATGATACATCCATTGATTCAATACCTTCGTCTGAACATGTGGTGCCATATCCGATACAGAATCTTCGGTAACAACAACCGCACCAAGATCGCAGATCAGTTTGTCAATACCATGGTTGATCTCCGGATCTAAGTGATATGGTCTTCCTGCCAATACGATCACAGGCTTATTCTCTCTTCCTGCAATACGGAGATACTTTCTGCCCTCCATACGCACTAAGCGCATATGTTTTTCATGTTCTTCATATGCATAATTACATGCCATTGCCACATCGGAGAATTTCATTTTACCAAAGTATTTCTCTAATACCGCATGGAATTTCTTAGTAAAATCTTTTCTTCTATGGATTCCCAAATATTCATAAATGAACTTAACATCCCGTAATGCCTTTACGTTTGCCTCTAATACCTCCGGATAATATGCAACCACCGGACAATTATAATGGTTATCTCCTAATCCTTCGTCAAAGTTATAACTTAAACATGGATAAAAGATAGCGTCCACATTCTCCTTCAACAGCGCTTCGATATGTCCATGCATCAACTTGGCAGGGAAACATACCGTATCTGACGGAATCGTATGCTGACCACTCAAATACAGGCTTCTGGATGAATTCGGTGATGTTACAACATTAAATCCCAATTTGGTAAATAACGTATACCAGAATGGTAATAATTCATACATATTCAGTCCCATCGGAATACCAATGGTACCTCTTGCCTGATCCGCCGGAATATCCGAATGTCTATATTCCTCTAACAACTGTAATTTGTATGCATACAGATCATACTGTGGTCCCTTTGCTTTCTTCGCCGTCGGCTTATCGCAACGATTACCACTTATGAATCTTCTTCCATTATCAAATGTATTGATCGTAAGTTTACAATGATTGTTACAGCCGTTACAGGTTGTCATACTGATCTCATGTTTAAATCCTGCCAATCCCGCTGCATCTAAGATCGTACTCTTACCGGTACTGTTCTGCTGTGCATATAATGCAGCACCGTAAGCACCCATAATACCTGCCATCTCCGGTCTGACAACATCATGACCGATCTCCTGCTCGAACGCGCGAAGCACAGCATTATTTAAGAATGTACCTCCCTGTACAACGATATGCTCACCGAGCTGCTTGGCAGATGCCGCACGGATTACCTTATACAATGCATTCTTAACAACGGATATTGATAAACCTGCTGATATATTCTCAATAGACGCACCATCTTTTTGTGCCTGTTTTACGGAAGAATTCATAAACACGGTACAACGTGATCCTAAATCAACCGGCTTATCCGCAAACAATCCTAATCTGGCAAATTCATCAATCTTATAACCGAGTGCTCCGGCAAATGTCTGTAAGAACGAACCACATCCGGATGAACAAGCTTCATTCAGGAAAATGTTATCAATCGCATTATTTCTGATCTGGAAACATTTGATATCCTGACCACCAATATCAATAATAAAATCTACATCCGGCTGGAATTTCTTTGCTGCCGTAAAATGTGCAACGGTCTCAACAATACCAAAATCCACACCAAATGCATTCATGATCATCTCTTCGCCATATCCGGTAACCGCAGAAGCCTCGATATGAATATCCGGATACTTCTGATATAATTTATCCAGAAATTCCTTGATGATCGGAACCGGATTACCACCATTTGGCAGATATTCCGAACATAGAATGTTCGCATTCTCGTCTGTTACAACTGCCTTTACTGTCGTGGAACCTGCATCAATTCCAAGATAAGCCGGTCCAACCAATGTATCTACATTCTTAATATGATCTGAATTCTTCTTGTGTCTGGCAATGAATTCGTCATACTCTTCCTGCGACACAAATAACGGCTGACAACTTGCATATCCGTCGGTTGCTGTATATCCATCAATCTTCTCGATCAATTCATCAATATCAAATACTTTGGTATCTTTCTTAAGTGCTGCTCCCATTGCAACAAAGTAAAGAGAATTATCCGGTGCAATACCCTCTAACTTCAATGTAGCATCAAATGCCTTACGAAGTTCGGATAAAAAGGTCAAAGGTCCACCTAAATATACAACCTTTCCTGTAATCTCACGTCCTTGTGCAAGACCTGCGATCGTCTGATTCACTACTGCATAGAAAATACTGGCTGATATATCATTCTTCTGTGCGCCCTGATTCAATAACGGCTGGACATCGGATTTGGCAAACACACCGCAACGACTGGCAATTGTATAGATCTTCTCATAATGCTTTGCCGCCTCATTCATCTGTCCTGCTTCCATATTCAAAAGGGTTGCCATCTGATCAATAAACGCACCTGTACCACCTGCACAAGAACCGTTCATTCGAACTTCCAACCCATCTGTCAGAAATAAGATCTTCGCATCTTCTCCGCCTAACTCAATTACAACGTCCGTACCCGGAATCACTTTGTTCACGGCAACTCTGGTTGCATACACTTCCTGTTCAAAAGGGATACCTAACGTATCCGCAATTCCCATTCCGGCAGATCCGGATATCGTAAGACTCATATTCTTCTCATCCGGAAACTGCTGCTTGATATCGTTCAGCATTCCAACTGTCTTACTTGTAATCTGAGAAAAATGTCTCTGATAATCCTTATACACAATCTGATCTTTGTCATCCAACACGACACACTTCAATGTAGTAGAACCTACATCCAATCCAATTCTCATTGTGACACCTCTTTTTCCTTCGTTTCTATCTATAAGTAGCAAACTCTCCCATTCCTGTATCTGTACGTTATCTGCAATCATGATTGCAAACACAGACATTCTAACACAATTTAATAGGTTATTCCAGTCTTTCTTTTTATCGTATACTATTCAACCTCTGACTCTTTTTTGTTGTGTTTCTTTTTTCCATAAAAGCTTTCATATATACATGGCACAACTGCTAATGTAAGAATAGTACCATATACAAGACCACCAATTACAACCAATGCCATCGGCTGTGCCATATCTGCACCCATACCAATTCCCATAGCCATCGTTGATAAGCCAAGAATCGTAGTAAGTGCCGTCATTACGATCGGTCGAAGTCGATTCTTACCGGTCAGAACAATTGCATCCCTGATCTCCAATCCTTCTTCCCGGAGCTGATTAACACTGTCCACAAATACAATACCATTATTAACAATTACTCCACATAACATTACCATACCGATCATTGCTATGATACTTACATCCTTTCCTGTCAGAAACAGAGCTGCAAAGCCACCTGTGAACGCAAGCGGTATTGTAAACATGATGATAAACGGTCCCTTTAATGACTGGAACTGGGCAACCATGATCAGATACATAAATACAAGTGCTAATACCAGCATCAAAATTACCTGCTTCATGGATTCCATAACTGTCTCATTTTCTCCATTATATTCAATTGAATATCCTTCCGGAAGATCAATCCGGTCGAGTGCCTTTTTCACCTTATTCGAAACCGATGTGGTAGTATATCCATCTTTGACCTCTGCGGAAACGGAAATATACCGTGTCTGATTCAATCGGTTGATCGATGAAAGGGATTGCGCATCCTCCACATCCGCAATATCCTTCACTTTGACCTGCTTGGTCTCTTCTCCCTTCTTACCTTCAATCTCAATATTATTCACATCATCTAATGTGTATGCTTCCTGTTCTTCATCTTTTACATATACCGGATAATCTTTGGTTGCCGTACTAAGTGTTGTGGACGACGAACTCTCTTTTAATTTGGTCTGAACTGCCTGATACACCTGTGCAACGGTAAGTCCGTAAGCAGCAGCCGCATCCTTATCAACCACCAGGCGATATTCCGGTGTGGCATCCGTAAGACCATTATCTATCTCTGTAAGTCCCTTTACCTTATCAAGCTTATCTCCGATCGTCTTGGCCAGCGTTTGAAGTTCATCCAGATCTTTTCCCTTGACCTGAACTACCACTCCCTCCGTCATCATACTGCTCATATCCATCGTGGATGCAGAAACCGTAATCTCACAGTCATAGTCTTTTGTTTTCTCCATGATCATATCTGCAATCTCGTCATTGGTATGTTCTTTATCTTCTTTACATTCAATGTAGTAGCTGACGGTATCAAATGAATCATCTGATCCCAGTCCTACCATCGACATAGAACTGCCTCCCACCATTGCTCCTACGGTTTTGATGTCCTTGATCTCTAATACCGAATCGATCACCTTATCTGATAGTTCCGCAGTTTCCTGTAATGTTTTTGTATCCTCCGGCATCGTCAATGTCATAGACATCTGCGTGGAATCCATAGATGGGAAGAATGAAAATCCCCGGCTTAAAGCAAGTGCAGAAGATGCAACCAGTAAAACAACAACCAATATCAATACAATTCCTTTATGGTTGAGAATCATCGGAAGATGCGCTGCATACCAGTCACTGACCTTTTCCACTGTTTTGTTCTTCTTTTCCGACACATGATCAAATGTCTTAGAAGCAACCATCGGAACAAAAGTTACTGCAACAATCAAACTCGCAAGCAGGGAATATGCGATCGTAAGTCCCATATCCGTAAATAATTGCTTGGTAATTCCGGTTGTAAACACAATTGGCAGGAATACACAGATAGTAGTCAATGTAGATGCTGCAATTGCACCTGTCATCTGTCTTGCTCCATCAATCGCTGCATCTTTCACCGAATAGCCTTCTCCTCTCAGGCGATAGATATTTTCGATAACAACAATGGAATTATCCACTAACATACCAACACCCAATGCCAGACCGGATAACGAAATAACATTCAATGTAATTCCGCTGAAATACATCAATACGATCGCAAACACAACCGAAACCGGAATGGATACCGCAATAATACCCGTTGGTCTGATATCCTTTAGGAAGAAAAGCAAAATGATCACCGCTAATATTGCACCGTAAACAAGGTTGCTTAATACCGAATTAACAACCAGATCAATGTACATTCCCTGATCCATCAATGTTGTAAATTTCACTTTGCTGTCTGTTTTGCTCAACTGTTCAAATTTGTCGGATATACGGTCAGACACCGTCTTCGTAGAATATTCATTCTGTTTTGCAATGGATAAGATCACACCCGGATTCTCATTTACTCTTGTATAGATCTTGTCACTGTTATTCACCTCGATCACGTCTGCAACATCCGATAACTTAATTGGATCTAATCCGTCCATTCCCATATCTAACAACACAAAATCCGACAGACTGTCCACATCATCAAATTTTTCTCCCACACGTACCAGATAATCTACGTCATCCTCTGTCACATATCCGGCAGGATAATCAAAGTTCTCAGCCGTCAGCATTCCTTCGATCATAGAAACAGATATAATACTGTCTAAGTCTGCTCCGTCATATGCGGAATCCTTTGCACTGTCCAGATTTTCCTCCTGTTCGGCAAGTTTTTGTTCTCCCTGTTCTAACTGAACCTGTGCCTTGGTCATTTCACTATTGGTTTCATTTTCTTTTGTCTTTAACTGTGAATAACCTTCATTCACTTTGCTTTTACCCTTTGTGATCTGCGATTGTGCCTTCTCTAATTTCTTCTTTCCTTTTGCAATTTCGCTTAATCCGTCTTTGATCTGTGTTGCACTTGTCTGCAAATAGGTTATATATGTAGAAAGCGATGAAAAGGTAAGTGCATTTCCATTTTGATCCTTTTGACTTGCAAGCTGTGTTTCCATCTGTGCAATTGCAGCATTAACAGCCTCAAGCTGTGCTTTACTTGCAGCATCCGAAGGATCTGACTCTACTGCAGCCTCTAACTTTGCCTTTTGTGACGCTAACGTCTGATAGGATTTTAGAAGCTCCTGTAATGACGCAATTCCCTGCGATACCTGTTTCTGTTGTTCTTTCAGAGTCTTTTCCTGTTCATCCAACTGTTTCTTGGCAGTCTGAATATCCTTTTCTGATGTGAGGAGTTCGTATTTGGCATCATCTATCTTCACCTGGGCTTTGGCGAACTGCTCACTTGCCGTCTTCTGTCCCTGTGCAAGCTGGCTTTTCCCGTTGCTGATCTCATTTTTCCCGTCATCCAATGCCTGTTGTGCATCCGCAAATTTGTCATCTAATGCTTTCTTAACTTTCTTATTGGCAGCCGCAACTTTGTCTTTTCGGATGATCACCTGAACCGATTCTTCGACCGTACCCATTGTTGTTACGGAAGCGACTCCTTCCAATCCTTCGATTGCCGGAGAAACCGTATTTTCTACATAATCACTTAATTCCACGGTATCTGCTCCGTCTAAATCCACCGCTGCTACCATAACCGGCATCATGTTCGGGTTCAGTTTCATGATCATCGGACTACCGACGGAATCATCAAAATATCCGCTGACCTGATCCAATTTTTCCCGCATATCAATGGTTGCCGTATCCATATTGGTATCTGAGTTAAACTCAAGAATCACCATGGAATAATTCTCGGAAGATATGGATTGTATATTCTTAATATTATCAATCGTTGCAATTGCCTGTTCGACCGGTTTCGTTACGGATGTCTCAACCGCTTCCGGACTTGCACCCGGATAAGACGTAACAACAACCGCATATGGCAATTCCATATCCGGCAACAGATCCACCGTCATTTTTGTATATGCTACAATTCCGAGTATCAATACCAATATAATTCCTACGATTACCGTGTATGCCTTCTTTACACTGAATTTTGC
>JBNMIW010000011.1:0-17417 GCA_050873485.1 Lachnospiraceae bacterium
GTTAAAGATAGGTATTGCACTTGTCATTGTATTACTGGTCGCAGCAGTGATCGTACTCTTGATCAAATTGAAGAAGACGGATCAGAACGAGAACGTGCCGGTGGGGACAAATCCGAACACGGAACCCACGGTTGTGTTGACCGGCAATTCAGAGACGGTTGTTCTGGAAACAGATGAAAAAGCAACCGAGGTGGAGGAAGTGGGTGATTATCTTCCGGATGTGGAAGATCCCGGCGAACGCAGAACGGAAGTGATCGAAGATGGCGCAAAACAATTTCGGACTTCCGGTATTGTCAGAATCTTAACGGGTGAGATGGAAGGAGCAGAATTAGAGATCAATGAAGGAGAAAGCTTTGTGATCGGCAGAGATCCCGAAAAATGCAACATTATTTTTGATGATCCGAACATCAGCCGGGTGCATTGTATTATCCGATATGATTTTGATTTTTCGTGCGGAGCCATGTTCTATGTGCTGGATAAGTCGAGTACGGGAACATTTATACAAAATGAGAGCGCAAGCGGCAAGGTGTCAACACATCGATTGAACCCGAATGATGAAGTGAGAGCACAGGTGAATGATATTGTTTTGCTTGGAGAAAAAGGTGAACAGGTTCAATTAGTCTATTAAAAGTGTAAACCACTCGGATCATATGCAGGAGATAAAGAGGTAGATATATGGCACAGGAAAAGGGCGGATATTTGGAAAAAGGAACCATATTAGATGGAAAATATGTTGTGGAATCCATACTTGGCAAGGGAGGATTTGGCGTAACATATTATGTGAGAGACCGTCACACATATGTTGACTATGCAATGAAGGAATTCTTCCCATTTAAATATGCGGTTCACAACCGATTCGGAAAAGTTGTGGTTCCGGATGAAGAAAAAGAGAGTTTTCAAAGAGGAAGAGAACGCTTTCGAACAGAATGTCAGGTTATGAAAAAACTGAATGGTTATCGGAGTCTTGTTACTATTATTGATCTGTTTGATGAGAATGACACTTCTTACATTGTAATGGAAAAGGTGGGAGGGCGATCTTTAAAAGATGTGCTAAACGATCAGAAAGGGCGCCTTTCGCAGAAGGAAGTGCTAAATATTGCTTATCAGATCTGCGATGGATTGATCGCAATGCATGAACATGCCGGTTTGCTGCATCGGGATATCAGTCCGGATAATATCATGCTTACAGATGAGGGCGATGTCAAATTGATCGATTTCGGTAATGCCAAAGACATATCCGAGAAGGGAAACGGTGTCATTTTCCAGAAGGGAGAATATACACCGGTTGAACAGATGAGAAAGAATATGCAGCAGGGCGGATATACGGATGTATATTCTCTGGCAGTTACAATCTATTATGCATTGACCGGTGAGTATATTCCGAAAGCGATGGATCGAATGTCAGGAGAGACCTATAAACAATTAAAAGATTATCCATATGGAATTGCAGAGAGTGTATCAGACGCAGTTGATCGGGCATTAGAACTTGACTGGAGAAAGCGTACGCAGACGGTAAGGGAATTCAAACAACAACTGCAATTGTCACCGGAAGAATTATACCAGATAGGCAGAGTGCCATATTTTGAGATTGTGGATGGAGATTACAGGGGTATGCGATGTCCGATTCCGATCGATCAGATCGTGACAGCCGGAAGATCTGACAAACAGTCTAATTATTGCATCAGTGATAACATTCAGGTCAGTAAAATGCATTTTGCAATTCGTTATGACTGGAAGACAGCCTGCTTTTATGTAGAAGATCATTCCACAAATGGTATATATCTTAATAAGAGACGTATATATAGGGAAGAGGAGGTTCGATTAGAACCGGGACAGAGTTTTGTTTTGGGAAATCATGTATGTGAAGTGAAAGTAGGTGTGGATTGTGAGTAGCGAAAATAACGGACATTATAAGGTAGGACAGGCAACACACATAGGAAAAAGAGAGAGCCAGCAGGATAGTCTGCATGCAGAGATCACTCCGGATGGGATGGTTGCTGCCGTGTTTGATGGCATGGGCGGAATGCAGGGAGGCGAATTGGCAAGTGGACTGGCGATGAAGATCTTTTTTGAGGATTATAAGAATCGCAAGGATTCGGAATCTGTATATGAATTTCTGGAAGAGACCGCATTTAAGATGGATAAGGCGGTAAGGAACATCCGCAGTGAAGATGGCGGATTGCTAGACGCAGGGACAACGATCGCAGCAGCATATATCGATCAGAACCGGTTGCATTGGCTGTCTGTCGGAGACAGCCGGATCTATATTCTTCGGGGAGATGAGATCCAACAGGTCAACCGGGAACACAATTACCGGCTGATGCTTCACAAGATGTTGCAAAATGGAGAGATCACACCGGATGAATACCAGGGAAAGAGCAAAGAGGAAAGTGCAGAGTACCTGATCAGCTTTTTAGGAATTGGCGGATTACAGGTTATGGATCTGAATGAACAGCCATTTGAATTAGAGGATGAGGATATCATTGTATTATGTAGCGATGGATTGTATCGCGCATTAAGTGATATTGAGATCCGCACATTGATCAAAGCAAATGCAGAGGATATGCAAAAGGCGGCGGAGACGCTGATTGATCAGACAGTGCAGATGGAATTAAAGAATCAGGATAATACCAGTGTTATTTTATTACAATACCATAAGTGAAAAGGGAGAAGAATTACTATGAACAAAGACAGTGAAAAAAATATTGTACGTTGTGCAAAAGGAAAACATTACTATGATGCAAATCGTTATGAGAGTTGTCCATGGTGTGAAAAAGCAAACAAGGGAACATCACCAACGATGCCATTGGTACATCAGAAAAAGGAAGATGCCAAACGTATTGCACGGACAAAGGAATTGAATAATGAACCGGAAATATTGGAGAATGAGCCAAAGCTGAGCGTAGCGGAACCGGAAGAAGACGGTACAAGACTTCGCATCACGGAACTGGAAGAAAAAACGAATTTAATGGAAAAGATCGAGAGTGCACAGCAAAGTGGCAGTCAGGGTGTCAGCAATGATGATGTGCGTACAAGAGGTGCATATGATACCCGCAACGGTGTGGAACCAACGGTTGGATTATTACTGTGTATTGAGGGTGCTGATTTTGGAAGTACTTATCTGTTGAAGAGCGGTAACAATTATGTGGGAAGATCGAATGCGATGGATGTTGTGATTATGGGTGACGACGGGGTATCCCGTAACAAGCATGCTGTGATCATGTATGATCCGAAAGGTAAAACATATATGGCATTACCGGGAGAAGCCAGAGAATTATACTATGTCAATGATCAGGTTGTTGTCGCGCCACAGGTGATCAAATATCATGATATCATTTCAATTGGAAATACCAAGCTTATGTTTGTACCAATCTGTGGTGAGGATTTCTCATGGGATGATTATGAGGTTGTAAAATAGTACATATGAATGAAAAAGTCAGCATTTTTGCAAAAAAAGTGTTGATTTTTTTCTTGTACTGTTGTACTATTGCGATAATACAATAAGGCAAAAAGATATATTCTTATAAAAGAATATCAGCAGAAAGGGGAAGAGATGGACGCATTAATTGATGTGAAGGATATGTATAAGATATACAATCCGGGAGAAAATGAAGTCCGGGCATTAGATGGTGTCAGTTTGTCGGTTCATACAGGGGAATTTGTGGCAATCATTGGACATTCCGGTTCCGGCAAATCAACACTGATGAATATGTTAGGCTGCTTAGATGTTCCAACGAGCGGAACATACATATTGAATGGAAGAGATGTCTCAAGTCTTTCGGATAATGAATTATCGGAAGTCAGGAATAATGAGATTGGATTTATCTTTCAGGGATTCAATCTGATACCGAATTTGACTGCGGTTGAAAATGTAGAACTGCCACTTATCTATCGCAAGGTGGATAAGAGTACAAGAAGGAGATTGGCAGAGGAAGCGTTGGAAAAGGTGGGATTGAAGGAACGTATGAAACATAAACCGTCAGAGATGTCGGGTGGACAGCAGCAGCGTGTTGCAATTGCAAGAGCCATTGCGGCAGCACCGCCTTTGATTCTGGCAGATGAGCCAACCGGTAATCTGGATTCAAAGTCGACGCAGGATATCATGAATATATTAGATGGATTGAATGAGCAAGGGAATACGATCGTACTGATCACACATGATGATGGAATTGCTGAGAATGCGAAGAGAGTGGTTCGCATTATGGATGGTAAGATCGAGTCGGATGTGGACAGGACAAGATAGAGGAGGAGAACAGGATGGATAATAAGAATGAGATAACACAAACAGATCTGGTTGAAGTAGCGATGCCGGAGGTTACATCGGAAGAGAACCCGAAAAGCAAAACGGAAGTTGCAGGAAAGAAACCGGAACGGAAGAAGAAAAAGATCAGTAAGGGTGCGATTGCAGTAATCGTTGTGGCGGCATTGGCGATCGGAGGCCTTACGGTGAAGACTTTTGTGGATTCTTTTAAGCAGATGAAAGAAGTGATGGGAGATATTGATTCGAAGGCAGATGACAATTTATTTACGGTGGATCGGGAAGATGTCGAGCAGGAACTTACAACGTCCGGAACGGTTGTTGGAATCGGAAAGGATGCTTACATTTCGCCGGTAACTGCGAAGGTAGAAGATGTATGTGTAGAAGTTGGTCAGACGGTGCAAAAGGGAGATGTGCTCCTTACATATGATTCATCTGATCTGGGAGACAATTTGACCAAGGTTAAGATTCAGGCGCAAAGTGAGAAAGCGGCAGGCGATTCCAACTATGAGGCAGCGGATGAAGCGGCAGAAAAAGCCGGAAGTGCACAGAAAAAAGTGAAGAAGTTAGAGAAAGAGGTTGCTTCGTTAAAGAAGGATGCCGAGAAATTAAGCGACAGTATCACGTCTTATCAGGATAAGATGGAAGAGACCGAGGCTCAGAACGCCAAGGAGACAGAGAAGGCGGCAACACCGAATGAACAGGGGACAACGAGAGAACCGAATCTTCAGGACACTAAGGAATTAAAACAGACAATCCGTGATCTTAATAAGAAACTCAATAAGAAGAATGAGGCTCTTTCTGAGAAACAATCGCAGTTGGCGGAACAGCAGTCGATTGTGGCAGCCAACAAAGATGTGAAAGTCTCTGAAAGTACTAAGGCACAATTAGCAGCATCCAATGAACTTTCCAATTTGAATATCAGCGAAGCAGAGAAGTCGTTAAGTCAGGCAGAGGCAGGTCTCACGGCAAATGAAGACGGTATTGTGGAGTCTGTAGACGTGGTAAAAGGTGCATATGCAAATGAGACACAGACGGTTATGACGATCATCAAGAGCGATGAGATTGGTGTGGAATTTACAATATCAAAGGACGATCTTGGATATATCTCAAATGGACAGACGGCAAGAGTTGTGATCGGCAATAATGAATATGAAGGAACTGTTGAATTTGTAAGCCGTGTGGCAAGTATGGATGCAACAGCCACAACTGCAAAAACAACAGGCGGCAATATCAAAGGGCGTATCCGTATCAAGAATCCGGATGATAACATTTATATTGGTGTGTCTGCAAAGGCATATATTTTCATAGGAAAGGCGGATAACGCACTTGTGATTCCATATGAAGCGCTTTGCACGGACATTGATGGCGATTATGTGTATGTTGTGGACAAAAACAATAAGATTCAGAGAAAAGATGTGAAAGTAGGAATCTATTCCGATGAATATTATGAGGTGACAGAAGGAATGGCAGAGGGTGATAAAGTCATCCGTAATGTGACAAAAGATATGAAGCCGGGGGATGAGTATGTACCGGAGACGGCGGCATCAGCGGTAGCACCGGGTATAGTAACAGTAACAGAATAGGAGGCCATTTATGGGACAACTTGGTGAATATGTGAAGATGGCTCTTAAGAATATCTGGGCCAATAAAGTGCGTACATTCCTTACCATGTTAGGTATCATTATTGGTATCTCTTCGGTTATCCTTATCATTTCAATTGGTAATGGTGCCACGGGCATGATATCGGAACAGCTGGGCAGTATCGGCAAGGGACAGATTGCATTCTATATTACGGACTATCAGGACAAATACTATATTACGGAAGACGATATGGATGCCATTGCGAAGATGGATGGCATCAAAGCAGTTACCACACAGATGGTGCTGGAGGGAACAATCCGGACGAGAAAAGATGATTTTTCTGCTTCGGTGATAGCAACGGATGCATCGGCATTTACATTTGATGAGAGTACATTCGTGAAGGGTGCTGCGTACACAGATAGTGAAGCGGAAAGTGGTAAACCGGTTTGTGTGATCAGTGAAGACGATGCAATGAAACTCTTTGGATCTACGAATGTGGTCGGACTGGATCTTAATCTGACGCTGTGGGAGAGGTCGGAAATGACAGTTACAATTGTTGGTGTCACGGAGTCGGAGGATAAGAATGCAGTTACTACAATGTATGAAGATCCTACGGTTCGGATCACGCTTCCTCCAATGGCGGTTACGGCGGCGGTTGGCATTGATATTTCAAATGAGATCAGCGATTTCTATGTGCTGAAGAATGATGATGCAGATGCAACTGCAGTATGTAAAGAAGTGATCGATTATCTGGAAACGAAGCATCACGCAAAGGGTAAGGAGATCTATAACTATCAGAGCTTTGATGATATCATGGCAACGGTTAATCAGGTGATCCAGCTGATCACGGTATTCGTGGCATTTGTGGCATCCGTATCTTTGCTGGTTGGTGGTATCGGCGTAATGAACATTATGCTTGTATCGGTTACGGAACGGACGAGAGAAATCGGTATCCGCAAAGCACTCGGAGCGAAGACCGGTTCGATTACTGTTCAGTTTCTTGCGGAGTCTGCATTTATTACGTTGATCGGTGGTCTGATCGGAATTCTGTTTGGCGTATTGGGCGCATGGATCATTGCCGGTATTATCGGTGCGATTGTGCCGAATATGCATTTTGCACCGGCATTGAGTGTCGGTACGGTATTGCTTGCATCGGCGTTCTCTTCCGGTGTCGGAATCCTGTTCGGTGTGTATCCGGCAAGAAAGGCGGCGAAACTAAGTCCGATTGAGGCGTTGAGGAGAAATTAAAGACAGGGAAAAGTCGCATTTGCTATGCGACTTTTTCTTTTATATTTTAGTATTTAATGTTATAGTAGAGGAGGGGAAAAACAAGTGTAATACACATATGATGAGGAAGAACATAACATGAAATATTTGAATATAACTACGAGAAGATTGCATATTTTAATTATCTGGTTTTTATCAATCGGAATATTACTTATTCTGTCCAAAGGAAATGTACATGCAGAAAATATTCAAACAATTGATGATGCCGGCACTTATAGTATAGAAGGGGATGTCAAGAATGTTATTTCTATTGAAGACGTTACGATAGATCCTATTGCGGATCAGGTATATTGTGGGCTGGAGATACGACCGGATCCGGTGCTGTCTTATCAGGGAGAAACTTTAGTATTCGGAAGCGATTATACGATTCACGGTTACATGGATAACGTTAATGCCGGAATAGCATCTGTTTATGTGGCAGGAATGGGACGTTTTCTGGGGGAGCGTAAAGTGACATTTCGTATTCTTCCGTATGATGTGTCAGGATTATCGGATATATTAAAGGGAACGGACGGTAAAATATACAAAGAATATTATACCGGTAGATATGTGTGTCCCAGGACTAAATTTCGGTTAAAGGCAACAGGGAATGATCAGATTGTGTATCTGCAACCGGTACAAAACAGGGATTACACCTACGAATATCAGAATAACAACAAGATTGGAGAGGGAGCGATCGTCTTCACATTTAAGGGAAATTATACCGGAACGGTTAGAAAACGTTTTTACATTGTACCGACTACACCGAAACTTAAGAGTGTGAAAAGGAAGGCAAAGGGAAGATATCTGCAATGGAATAAGGTTAAATCCTGTGGTTATTACGAGATATACAGAAAACAGTCTAAGAACGCAGCTTATAATAAAATTGCAACAGTTAAAAATGGTTGCAGCTATCATGATAAGAAGGCGCCAAAGAAAAAGACTTGTTATTATCGGATTGTTGCCTGTAAGAAACAGAAGAAAAAGGTATTTAAGAGCGAATACAGCAACGAAAAGAAGTCAAAATAAACGGAAACAATGAGGAATGGGAATATGAGATGTTATCGATGCATGAAAGAATATGGGGATGATCTGCATGAATGCCCACATTGTGGATATCATTTATCGAGAGCGGATATACAGCCTTATCAATTGTCACCCGGAACGATGATTGCTGACCGGTATTGGGTTGGCATGGTGCTTGGCAAGGGCGGATTTGGCATAACCTATAAGGTATTTGATACCAAATTAAATATTGTAGTAGCGATCAAAGAGTATTATCCGGTCGGGCTTGTGCGGCGGGATACGGGAGAAAAACAGGTGAGCTGTCAGAGCGTAGATAAGGAACGGGAATATCTGGCAGGGCTGCATCGTTTCCTGGAGGAAGCGCGGAATCTTGCCAAATTTTCTAAAAATCCGAATATTGTGGATGTATTTCATTTCTTTAAGGAGAATGGAACCGGATATATTGTTATGGAGTATTTAGAAGGTGTTTCCATGAAATATTTTCTAAGGGTAAATGAGGGCAAAATGTCGGTACTCTATGCTAAGGAGATTGTACTCGCAGTTGCAAAAGCACTTGACTGTCTGCATGCAGCCGGGATTCTTCATCGGGATGTAAGCCCGGATAATATCTTTTTATGCAGTGATGGCAAGATCAAACTGATTGATTTTGGAGCAAGTCGTCTGTCAGAGGGAGAGGACAATTGCAGGGAGGTAATTGTTAAACCCGGATATACTCCGCCGGAACAGTATCATAAAGATATGGAAGAAGGACCGTGGACAGATATCTATGCATTGGGTGCTACTTTTTATTGTGCGGTGACAGGCTGTGTTCCGCAGGAAGCCATTGAGCGGCAGAGAGAAGATCTGCTTGTAAGACCGAGTGACTGGAATGAAGAGATTCCGGCATACATTGATAGTGTGATACTGAAAGCAATGGCATTAAAAACAAGAGAACGATTCACATGCGCAGAGGATATGGCGGATGCATTGACACAATGCAAGGTTGTATCTGTGCCCAAGACACAAAAAGAACGTAAACAATTAAGAAAGAAGCGTATCCGATATGGAGTCTGTGTTGGTGTGTTGTGCCTGATTATTGCGGGGATCGCATTTGGCGTAGTATCTGCGGTTCCGAGGGGGTCGCTTGATGTGTGGTTATGTGCACAGGAAGATGCGGATATTGAGCAAATGGAGAAAGACTATAACCGGATCGGTGAGAGATGGACTTCGCAACAATATCCAAAGGTAAAGATTCGGGTTCATGTTGAGAAAGTGGAAGAGTATCAGCAACATTTGATGGAAAGTCTGAAAGACGGGAAAGGACCGGATATCTTTGAAAGCACGGATATGGCAGATGAATTGTATTCATATAGCCTGGATCTGTCGGATCAGGCGGAACGAATCGATCAACAGGATAGTTGCTATTTTCTGTCGGATTATGAGACATATTTTCCAAAGTGTCGGCAAATGCCAATTCGTTTTGATCTGTCAGTTGTGTATGTGTTGCAAGGAGTAAATGATACAATAGACGTGCCGGACATACCGGATACACGTTATATGTACAATGACTCGGCAGATCAATTGCAGAAATTTGTGACCGGACAGATACCGTATCTGGTTGCAAATGTGTCGGATTATGATGCGGTAACGAGGGCATATGGAGAACAGGCAAAGAAGGAACCTGCAATGGGAGTGATCCGGATATATCCGGTGGAGAATAATGCGATCAGTTATCGGACGGTAAATGTCAATGCGGATTGCGGACATAACCGGAAGCAATTAGCGGAGTTGTATCTGCAATATTTGATGTCTTATGAGGGACAGCAAATGTTATCGGAAGCGGAACAGGAAGATCAGGAACTATGCGTAAATTGCAGAGCGGATGGAGAGGATCGAAGAGAGATTCGTAAGAAACTGACCGTGTTAGAACAACAATTAGAGAATTATCGGTAGGAGGACAAGAGATGGCAAGGTTACGCTGCATGGGCTGTATGCGGGAATATGACGAGAAAAAACATAGCTGTCCCTATTGTAAATATCCAAAGAATGCCGGACCGGAATATTCCTATGCGCTACAACCGGAAACGGTGTTGCAGGCAAGGTATGTTGTGGGAAAAGTGCTGCGGTGCGGTGAAGAAGAACTGATATATCTTGGCTGGGATCAGGTGCTGGAAAAGAGGATTGCGGTTAAAGAATATTATCCGCAGTCAATATTGAAACGGGATGAAGGACAGAAACATGTCTGCCTGCGAGAGAGCGGAATGGAGGAAATGTATCGATCAGGAAGGCAGCAATATATTCTGGAAGCAAAAGAACTGGCACGATTCCGGGAGGAGACCGGTATCATCCGGATATATGATTATTTTGAACAGAATGGAACGGTATATATCATAACGGAGTATTCTGATAATTATCAAAAGGAAGATATTGAGACGAGAATGCTCTATCTGAAAGCAAATAAAAAGAAGCAACGGCAATACATCGGGCGTGTTCTGCTCGGCGTAGAGCTTGTCGTTGCAATTCTTGTGTGGACATGTGCACTGCTCACATGGAATAAGCCGTATTCATTTTCTGTGTCAGAGAGCGAGGCAACAGAAGGCATGCCGGACGTGACAGGTGAAATGTATGAGCAGGCGAAGAAAGAATTGGAGTCTGTAGGATTACAGGTGACGAAAGAGGATTATGAGACAGATAAGGTAGCGCAAGGTCAGATTGTGAGACAGAGTGAAAAAATAGGGGATCGGATAATGGGACAACCGGTTACGCTATGGGTGGCATGTACACCCGGGAAAACGGTAAGTGATTCATCTGAAGAAGCAGGAATAGAAGAGACGGATCAAGAGGCGGCTACGTCACAGGCAACCGGTGGAGAGTCGAATTCGTCTTCAACGCAGAAGATAAGACAAACGACACAGTCCACAAGTTCAGGGCAGTCGGACAAATCATCGAAGGCAAACGGAAAATCTGATCAAAATAAGAAGACGGAAAAGAAAACGACGAAAAAGACAACACAAAAGAGTACAAAAGCGCAGTCGGCAACAGAGAAAACAACCGAAGTGATCGTGATTGAGGATTGATCAAATTGGTTGTATATCCAGGCAACAGGAATTAAGCATAATAATAGGAGAAACAAAGTGAACGGGAATGTGTACAAAAAAGGGGAACGACCGGAATATCTGGAGGTAAAGACCCGGTTGGGAGTTGAGAAGATTGAACTAAAGAAGGTACTATATTTTATGAGTGATGTTCGTGTGGTGGAGGCTCATATGCAACGTGGAGAAACGTTCCGCTTTTACGAAAAGTTAGATATAGTGCAGGAACAGTTGGATTCGGATGAATGGCTGCGATGCCACAAATCTTATCTGGTGAATCGCAAATGGATTCGGCAGATCACGAGAGAATCTCTGATGATCGGCAAAGAAACCATACCGGTTAGCAGAAATTATTATATGCAATTACGGGATAAGGGTCTGATTGGCAGGGATAAAGATAAGATGGAGATGACATTGGCACCGAATCGCAAAGATGTTGGTGTGGTTCGTTGTGTCGGCGGAAAATATGAAGGTATGGAATACTATATATATCCTAATGAAAAGCTGGTGCTTGGCAGGGGGTATGACCGGGCGGATCTTATATTTGATGAGCCGCAGATCAGCAGAGTACATTGCTGGATTCAATATAATCAGACAACAAATCACTACTACATCAGTAATCAGTCAACGAATGGAATCTATATTGGGGAAGACAAAGTAGAAGAGAAAGATGTCATTTTAGAAGTGAAAAAGGGAACAAGAATACGACTTGCAAATACGGAGCAGGTATTTGAAATCGGATAGGCGTTGTGACAAGAATGAAACTCATTTGAGAAGTGGTTAAAAACGACGAAAAAGTGGTTATTTTCGACAATTCCATTTTTTTCTAAATATGTCTAAGGTAAAATCATCATTGAGTAAAAGTGTATGAAGGAGATAAACATGGAAGGAAGAAATACATATGGAGCAATCCGTATACAAAACGGAAAATATGAAGATCAACTTCTGGTTTTACAAAAAGATGAAACCCTTAAGATTGGTAGAGATATGAACCGATGCAATCTGGTATTAGAGGCGCCGTGGATCAGCAAAGAGCATTGCGGTATTTCGTATGATGTGGTAAAGCAGTGTTATGTTGTGACGGATTATTCTATCAATGGAACATTTTTAGAAAATGGAATGAGACTCCCGAAAGATCAGCCAATGGAACTGATGCCGGGCAGTGTCGTTCGGATTGGAGAAGATGGAATTGGACTACAACTTCTATAAGAAAAAAGGCAATTATACATATATGGAAGTGCGGAATGGGCAAGGAGTTGAGAAGATCGAACTCAATCGTGTGCTGTATTTTGCAAGTGATGTTCGTGTGGTAGAAGCACATATGGAGACCGGCAAGGTGTTCTGCTTCTATGACAAATTAGATGATGTGCAGAAACGTCTTACGGAGGATGAGTGGCTGAGGTGCCATAAATCCTTTTTGGTGAACCGGAAATGGATCCGGCAGATCAAGAGAGAATACATCTCTGTTGCAAAGGAAAAGGTACCGGTCAGCCGGAATTATTATCAGCAGTTTCGTGAGATGGGGCTGATCGGAAAAGAACGCAATAAGATTGAGATGACAGGGGCTACAAAGCAGCAGAAGATTGGAATTGTGCACTGCGTATGTGGAAAGTATGAGGGCATGGATTTCTACATTTATCCCAATGAGAAGCTGGTGTTTGGCAGAGGATATGATCAGGCGGATCTGGTGTTTGAAGAAGAAGGAATTGATGTGGAACATTGCTGGATACAGTATAATAATGCAACGGATAGTTATTTTGTCTGCAATCGTTCCTTGAAAGGAATCTATATCAATGATACGATGATAACAGAGTATAACACGGTTCGGGAAGCAGCACTGGGAACGCAGTTGCGGCTTGCGCAGACGGAGCAGATATTTGGGATTGGATGACAGCGGGGGAATAGAGACATGAATTTACAAAAGTGTAAGAATGGACATTATTATGATCAGGATAAATTCGTAAAATGTCCGTATTGCGTGGTGAAGAAAATGCCACTTAAGGATACACTGGTATTGGATGGAACGGAAGATGGACGTACCCAAAAAGAAGAAAGTGTGCATGACGGTGATAACTACGGGAATGTTGCAATGGTGCAGGCTTCTTTGAAAGATGCGGTTGCAGCAGCAAAGAAGCAAAAGGCATATCAGGAACGGGAAAGTGCAGCGGCGAGAGAACAAAGTGGTGGAGGAACAGAACCTAAATTTGCCATGAATGAAATGATGGGAAAGAATCATTTTCTGCCGGCAGGGATACTTGTTGTGATCGACGGGTTGCAAAAGGGAATGATCTACGTTCTGGGAAATGGGGACAATTACTTATATACAAAGGATAATAACCTGTATGTAAAAAATGAGATTACAGAGCAAATACAGCCACAGGCGTCTGTTCTCTATGACATGGAGCAGAATCTGTTTGTATTGCGGTTAATGGATCCACATTCAGATATTCAAATCGGAAAGATGAAGTTAACGGATAGCGTGCGACTGGTTCCGTATGATACAATTCTAATAGGTCAGGACATCCTGTTGTTTGTGCCGATCTGCGGCGATCAGTTCCAGTGGGGATAGAGGATAGTTAGAAAAGATAATAAATAGATAAATATTATGTGAAAGCGTTAGAAGAAGCAAGGTTTCCTATTAGAAGGGAGCGCTTGCTTTTTTGATGTGGAAAAGTTTAGATGGTAAGGTCTTTCATCTTCGGATGAAGACCTTATCTTAATGTGACATTTTTTATCATGGTGGAATGTTAGTCTGAATATAAAATATCCGGTCATAATTCCGACATGAAGAAACAATAAGTGGTTATTTTCGACATAAAAGTGGTTAAAATTGACATCTGCATTTTCTTCTAAAAAAGGATAAGGTAAAATTGACAATCACAAGAGAAAAAAGGGTTTGCAGGGAGGCGTTGGAGCAATATGAAAGATTATCAGAGCGCAAAAATATGTCCGGTATGCAAGGGCACGGGAAGGATATCAAGGGTGAAACAGACATCGAATGGAACAATTTGTGAGTTTGAGGTGTGTTATCACTGCAAAGGAACGGGCAAGGTGGATAGTGTGATCTTGTCAAAATTGAAGTTGTTGTGGGAGAGATAGGGGAGAATGAAGGAAAGTGATATTAACCAATAATTATAATGGCAAAATTGGATATATAGTACACGGGTTTTGAAAACGAGGTCATTCACGGCAAAGATAAGTATTGTTGTTTTATGTGGAACGAGGATTATAATTGCTTGAAACAATATTTTAAAAGGAGGGTAGTTTAAAGTGATAATTACAATGTCAGACATTACAATGCAGAAAGAGAAAGAGAGGAAATAAATATTAAGGCACTAAAGAATATAAAAGAAATCAAAAACAAGAAATGTTTTTTGAATATGACACATAATGTTGTTGAAATATATATTAGGGGAGAGTTTACAGATGAGAGAATCAATGTTTAATGAGTATTTTATTGCACCAGATGGTGAAAAGCTTGCATTTAATTCGTATAGTTGTGGCTTGGCTGTAGTTGATGAAAACTATGAGAAACTAATAGAGTGTGTTTCTGAGATAAATGAAAATAACGTACCTAATAATTTGCGAGAGTGTTTTGATGCAGCATGTGAAGGAATGTTTATTGTTCCGGATGATTTTGATGAATTGACGAATCTATATACAAAAAGAAATTATCAAAAATATAGTGTAGACTCATTAGGTTTGACTATAGCACCTACGCTGGCATGTAATTTTAAATGTATTTATTGTTATGAAACTAGCAAACCTGGAATTATGAGTAGAAAAATTGCTGAGGGTATTGTTGCTTTTGTGAAAAGTCAATTATCACATTTAAAAAATCTTAGTATTTCATGGTATGGTGGTGAACCATTGTTAGCAAAGGATTTGGTATATGATTTATCGAAACAATTTATTTCGATTTGTAAAGAACAGGGAATCGAATATGGGGCGTTTATGATTTCTAATGGATCATTGCTTGATGAAGAGACTATTCAGAAATTGATTGAATATAAGGTGAAAGGAATCCAAATTACAGTAGATGGACCTCCTGAAATCCACAATAATCGAAGAGTGAGTAAAAATGGCGTGGGTACATTTGATCTGCTCATTGATAATATTAATAGTTTGTTAGCTACAGATAAGATTGAAGTGGTATTGAGAATTAATGTTGATAAAAGTAATAATAGTGATATTGAAAGTTTAATTAAACTTTTGAATATTAGGTTGATTAATAAAAAAATTAGAATAACATTTGGTCAAGTTACAGCATATACAGAAGCTTGTAGAACAATTGAACATAATTGTTATGATAATGGAGAGTTTGCTGCAAAATTATTACATTACTATGATGTACTCGCAAAATATGGTTTTGAAGAATATAATGATTTTCCGTATCCAGAAGTTAAGGTGAATTATTGTTGCGCAGAATTAATGAATTCTTTTGTGATTGATCCAGAAGGATATCTCTATAAATGTTGGAATGAGGTGGGAAATATTTCTGCCTCGGTTGGAAATATTGGTAATGGCATTTATGATGTTACAGATTATAGAAATGGTATTTGGCTTAGAAGAAATCCGTTTGATGATGAAAAATGTTCAAAATGTTCATTGTTACCCATTTGTATGGGCGGGTGTCCACATAATGACATGGTTCTGAAAAATGAACATGTGTGTGATTTGATAAGATATAATATAAAAGATGTAATGTTAAAATATTATACTCTTAATAAGTAATCTTGAGTGTTTAAGTATCCTATGATCAGTTATCTAAATATTATTAATCGTGATTATGTAAAACATTAGTGAAAATAGTATTACAAGATATTGATTGTGATAGAAAAAACGTCAAATTTTAAAATGGAAAGGAGAATGGAATATGAAATTCGTCGTAGCACCGCGAAAGACTAATAATATGGTAAATTGTAGTGGAAATTGTAGTGGAAATTGTATTGCAAAGTGTGGATCATTAGGGACGTGTTTTTGTCCTCTAAAATAGAAAGGAGAATGAGATATGAAATTTATTGTAAAACCCCAAAAAAGTAATGGAATGGCAGGCTGTAGTGGAGCTTGTAGTGGGAATTGTATTGGAAGATGTGGCTCACTGGGGACATGTTTTTGTCCTCTAAAATAGAAAGGAGATTGAAATATGCGATTTATTGTAATGCCTAAAAAAAGGGTTAATAAGGCTAATTGTAGTGGCGACTGTAGTGGAAACTGTATTGGAAAGTGTAATAAGCTTGGTACATGTTTTTGTCCGTTTGATGTGTAATAAAGGAGGCTAGATATGCGATTTGTTGTAGGGATAAAGAAAATTAAATTTGATAATTCGTGTGATAAGTTTTGCTTTATGAAGTGCGATAGAGTAGGGAAATGTCAAGCAAAACAAAGGTAGGTGATAGTATGAGATATGTTAAAAAACCAAGGAAACAATGTATTAGTCTTTTGGAAATGAATAAATGTAGTAAAGATTGTGTTATGAGATGCTGGGAGTTCTTAAGATATTAATATCGGGGAGGGTTTCATATGAAACTTTTTGAATCTATTATGAAAGCAGCATTGTCTAATGATTCTGATAGAAAGAAATTTTTTGATGTTACAGCTAAATGTGTTTTTCAAAGTATTGTTTCAAGATATGAAGCAATTATCATAGAAAGTTGTATAGATGTTAAATTTACAAATAAAGCTGATAAACCAATTTTCAAGATTTATTTAAAAAATCAAAGTGATGTTCATAAAATTCATGTTGATATTGTTGAAAATAACAGAATTCTTAAAATAAGCGTTAATTCAACGGAGAAAATTGAGGGATTTATTGATATATGTTCATCATGTGGTAATAGTATTGAAATTCAAACATACAATGGTGATATCGAAATAGAGAGTTTATCCGCAAAGATAGCTTCGGCTATTACAAAAAATGGTGATATTGTAGTTTCTGTACGTGAATGCTTACAGATGGATTTTGATACTTTCAATGGAGATATTACAGTAAATTTACTTACAAATGATTATATGATTGAAACTAAGACAAGTTGTGGTGATATAATTTTTAACAAGACTAAAAGTAAGAAAAATTCTAAACGTAAACTCAGATGTAAAAGCAAAAATGGGGATATTGTGATTGGTTTGTTTCCTTTTGTTGATACAAAAAAATAAATTTTTATAAGCAAAATAGAAAACGGATGAAATTAAGAAAAGTAGAGGGGTAAGTA
>JBNMIW010000012.1:0-16985 GCA_050873485.1 Lachnospiraceae bacterium
ATATATAATTTCGCATGCGTTTAGGATGTGTCAAAGAGAATACTATAGTGAAGAAATGAGGTTACGACATGGAACGGGAAGGTATCGTTTCCAAAATTATATACAGGAATGACAAGAATCAATATATTGTATTTGCGGTAGAGACAGAGGATGGAGAGGATGAAACATTTGTTGGATATCTATCGGGAATTGAGGAAGGAATGTATATCCTTGCAAGAGGGGAATATGTAGACCATCCAAGCTACAGCATGCAGTTTAAGGTTTCGGAGTATGAAGTTAAGATGCCGGATGATCTGATGAGTATGGAACGATATTTGGGTTCCGGTGCGATAAAAGGAATCGGGGAGATCATGGCGAAACGGATCATTAAAAAGTTTGGGACTGATACATTCCGTGTGATCGAGGAAGAACCGGAACGCCTTGCGGAGATCAAAGGAATCTCTGAGCGGAAAGCAAATGAGATCGGGGTGCAGTTTATTGAAAAACAGGCGATGAGAGAAGCATTAATGTTTTTGTCAGAGTTTGGTATATCCCCGACTCTTGCAGTTAAGATCTTTAATGAATACGGACAGAGGATGTATACAGTGATCAAGAAGAATCCGTATCAGATTGCGGAGGATATTGACGGAGTAGGATTTAAGACGGCAGATGCAATTGCCATGAAGGCAGGGATTGGAATGGCGTCAGATTTTCGGATTCGTGCAGGCATCATTTATACATTGAATCAGGCAACGGGGCTTGGACATATCTGTCTGCCGAAGAGAATAGCAGTCAGTTGGACGAGACAGTTGTTGGAGAAGAGCGGAGAGATCGATCCGGAAGCGATTGAAGTGCAGTTGATGAATCTTCAGGTAGAGGGAAAAGTTATCTTTCGGGAACGGGATGGAGAGACAATACTGTATGCCAGTAATTATTACAACCGGGAACTGGACGCGGCGCGGATGTTGTTGGAGGCAAAATCAACAATCCGGGTAGAAGATGAGAAGATGGAAAGAACACTGTCGCTGATAGAAAAGAAGAATCAGATCACACTGGACTCCATGCAAAAGGAGGCGGTACGCGAGGCGGTGCAACAGGGCGTATTGGTGATTACGGGTGGACCGGGAACCGGTAAGACAACCACGATCAATGCAATCATACAATATTATGAGATGGAAGATGCAGACATATTGCTGGCGGCACCGACCGGACGTGCGGCAAAACGAATGACAGAAGCGACCGGATATAAAGCACAGACGATCCATCGTCTGTTAGAACTTTCGAGTGGTGTGCCGGAGGATGGCACTACAAGCGGAAGTGGCAATGCCGGAATTCGTTTTGAGCGCAATGCCGGCAATCCGTTAGAAGCGGATGTGATCATTATTGATGAAATGTCGATGGTTGATATGTTTTTAATGCACTCGTTGTTATCAGCTGTTGTTCCGGGAACACATTTAATTCTGGTTGGAGATGAGAATCAGCTTCCATCGGTTGGAGCGGGTAATGTGTTGAAAGACATCATTCGGTCGCAATGTATACCGGTTGTTGCTTTGGAACGGATATTCCGTCAGGAAGAGGGAAGCAGCATTGTTGAGAATGCACATAAGATCAACAAGGGGGAGCCGATTGCACTGGATAATAAGAGCAAGGATTTTTTCTATCTTCCGAGAACTAACGTGAAAGATGTTGTGCGGGAGCTGGGACTTTTGCTTACAAGAAAACTGCCGGGATATGTAGGCTGTGATGGCAAGGAGATACAGGTACTTACACCTATGAGGAACGGTGAACTTGGCGTTGAAAACCTGAACAGGGAATTGCAGATGGTTCTTAATCCGCAGCAGAGGGATAAGAAGGAAAAGGAATGCAATAACGGTACGGTTCTGCGTGAAGGAGATAAGGTTATGCAGATCCGGAATAATTACAAGCTGGAGTGGGCGGTATATAGCGGAAAAGGAAGGTTTAAGACAGAGGAAGGCGTTGGAGTGTTTAACGGAGATATGGGTGTGATACGGGAGATTGATGAATATAACGAGGAGGTAGTCGTTGTATTTGATGATGAGAAAGAGGTACGCTATCCATACAATCTGTTGGATGAATTGGAATTATCCTATGCGATCACGATCCACAAATCCCAGGGAAGTGAATACCCGGCGGTCATTTTACCGTTGTTTAGCGGCCCGAGAGTGCTTCTTAACCGGAATCTGTTATACACGGCAGTTACGAGGGCAAGACAGTGTGTTGTAATTGTAGGTAATGGTTATCTGGTTGAGAATATGATACAGAATAATGATGAACAAAAGAGGTATTCATCGTTAGATTTGCGTTTGAAAGAGTTATATGAGGGGGGATTCTGATCAATACAGAACGATTGTTGGATTTATTATATCCGCAGCATTGTCCGCTTTGTCGTAAGATTCGTTCATATGGGGAACGGTCAATATGCGAGGAATGTGCGGGAACGTTGAAGTGGGTGGAGGAGCCTGTCTGCCTGAAGTGTGGAAAAGGAATCGATCATGAGGAGGATGAATATTGTGAGGACTGTATCAGAATCCCCAAGTCGTATCAGAGAGGATTTCCGGCATTCTGGTATTTGGATGGTATCAAGACATCGTTGTACGATTTCAAATATAATAACCAGAGAGGGCAAGCTTCGTTTTATAGCAGTAGTATTTGTGCAAGATATGGAAACAGGATCAAGGCGCTTCAGATAGATGGACTGGTTCCCGTTCCGGTGCACCCGCATAAGAAGCGCACAAGAGGATATAATCAGGCGGAAGTGCTTGCGGATCGGCTGGGCAAAGATCTGCATATCGCAATGTATCCGGGATACTTAGAGCGTGTCGTGGATACCAATCCGCAAAAGGACCTGAACGATAAAGAACGCATGAAAAACCTAAAAAGTGCTTTCAAAATAGGAGAAAATAAGATAAAATTAAAAAGAGTGCTTCTGGTAGATGATATATATACCAGTGGGGCAACAATAGAAGCCTGTACGAAGGCTTTATTGAAAAATGGAACAGAAGCGGTATATTATACCAGTGTGGCAATCGGACGCGGGTTTTCATAATGAGAAAGACGGATTGTCAGGTGGATGATATACAGTGTATAAAAAGGAGAATCATTATGGAAGTAAGATCATGTTCAAAATGTAAGAGATTGTTTAACTACTTGAGTGGACCGTCTATATGTCCGGGGTGCAAGGCACAATTGGAAGAGAAATTCCAGGAAGTAAAAGAATACATACGGGAGAATCCGTCACAGGGTGTTACAGAGGTTGCAACAGCAACAGACGTTTCGCCGAAACAGATCCGCCGTTGGATCAGAGAGGAACGTTTGTCTTTCTCGGAAGAATCCGGTGTAGGCATCGACTGTGAGAGTTGCGGGGCAATGATCCGATCCGGAAGATTATGCCAGAAGTGCAAGGAGAAACTTCTGGGCAGGGTCGACAGCCTGTATGGATCTTCTGAGGAATCTATTGTTACGAAGAAGCAGCGGGAAGCTGCAAGAATGCGTTTCCTGGATAAGTAGGAAGACCATAATCCTTCTTCCTTTTCTGTGTAGATGCAAGTTTTTCGAAAATTAGTATAATGTTTCACGGAAAGAATCCGATATATTTATTGAATCCAATAAGTTCAATGGATAATACGTTGACTGCGAATGGGTCATTCGGGTCAGGGAAAGAAGGTGTAACGATGCGAATTGGTGCATATAACCAGGTTGCCCAGGTCTATGGGAATCAGCCGGTGAAGAAAGGCTATAATGCGAATGGCGTAAGTACTGCCACTACAATGGATCAGGTTTCATTTTCATCCGTAGGAAAAGATATGCAGATTGCGAAGAATGCATTGGCTTCGGTTCCGGATATCAGAGAGGACAAAGTAAGTGCATTAAAAGCAAGCATCGCAAATGGAACCTATCAGGTAAGTGCAGAGGACTTCGCAAGCAAGTTGTTAGCTGCATTTGATGAGAAATCCATCTAGTCCTGAAAGCATATGCTTTCAGGATTTAGAAGGTGACTGAGAATAAGGAGAGTTCGATGGCGAGCTTAATTGAGAATTTGATAACGATTTTAGAGCAGGAGTCGGAATTATATGAACGACTCATAAAGGAATCGATGGATAAAACACCTGTTATTGTTTCCAATGACTTGCAACGTCTTTCAGAAGCGAATGACAGGGAACAAAGGATTGTAGACGAGATTACGTCGATATCTCATAAAAGGAATCAGGCGATTGGAGAAATAGCAACAGTATTAGGCAAGGATGCGAACACGATTACTGTTTCGGAGGTCATTGAGTTGATGGCGAAACAACCGGAGTTTCAGCATCCTTTAATTGCTGTTCGGGATAAAATGTTAAAACAGGCTGATTTGTTGAAACAGATTAATGTACATAATCAGAACTTATTAAAAGAATCGTTGGAGATGACCGAATATTCCATCAACCTGATGCAGTCAATGAATCAGGCGCCGGAGACGGCGAATTATAATAAAGGAAGTTATAGCGGAGCAACATTGGGAGGATCGTATTCTTCCTTTGACGCCAAACAGTGATAGAGTAAGAAAAGAGGGAAATGTATGTCTGGAACAATGGGTAATTTTTATGTCGGCGTGTCGGGATTACAGGCCGGACAATATGCATTGAATACAACTGCACATAATATTACGAATGCCGGAACGACGGGATATACCAGACAACAGGTCCTTCTTGCAGATATGACCTACACGAATTTAGGGGATACAGCGGTAGGAAGGAATCAGGCAGGTCTTGGAACGCGTATTATAGATATCCGACATATTCGTGATAATCTGGTTGATAAGAAATACCGCAATGAAGTTGGAAGAGAACAGTTCTACCAGACCAAATATGATGTAGTATCGGAAGTACAGAATTATTTTGGTGAGTTAGAGAGCAGTGACTTCCGAACCTATATGCAGAATCTATGGTCGGCTGCACAGGAACTTCAGAAGGAGCCGAACAGTATTGTAACAAGAAGTTCTTATATTGCGCGTGCGGTAGCCTTTGTGGATCAGTCCAACAAGATCTATTCGCAGCTTACAACATATCAGAAGAATCTGAATACGGAGATACAGGATCAGGTGGATCAGATCAATAAGCTGGCGGATACCATTTATGAACTGAATGGAAAGATCAGTGCAGTTGAAGCTACGGGAATTGAAAGTGCAAACGATTATCGGGATCAAAGAGATGCAGCGTTAGATGAACTGAGTGGAATCGTTTCAATCAGCTACCGGGAGATGAGCGATGGTCAGATGGAGGTCTATGCCGAGAATCGATGTCTTGTCAGTATGGACAGAACATACAAGATGGATGTCAAGGAAGTTAGCGATTCGTGCGATTATTATGTGCCGGTATGGAAGGATGATCAGACGAATATATTCAATTTGACAAGAGTGCCAAATGCAGATACACAGACAGATGTAGGTTCCCTCAAGGGAATTATTATGTCAAGAGGTGACTGGGTTGCCAATTATACCGATATTCCACAGGCACCGACGGCGCCAACACGACCGGTTCGGTCTGATTACAAATCAGATGCAGAGTATAATCAGGCGATGACGGATTATCAGAATGATTATCAACAGTATCAGACTGATTATCAGCAGTTCGTCAAGGATCGGGATGAGTATAACGTGTATTTGGAACCATATACAGTGAATAATATCATTGCACAGTTTGATCAGATGATACATGGTATTGTGACAAGAATTAATGATATTTTGTGTCCGAATACAGAGATAACATTGGACGATGGAAGCACCATTCAGATATTGGATGAAGAAAAGGCCGGATATGGAATGGGCGAGAAGAATATGGTGCAGGGAACGGAACTGTTTATCCGGAATAACCAGCCGCGATATACAGAGCAGACAGTAACATTAGCAGATGGAACACAGAAGAAAGTACAGGTGTACAATGCAGAGGATGAGAATGATTATCTGTCATTGTATACGTTAGGCAATATTCAGGTGAATGATGACCTGACGAAGAATCCGAGTCTGCTTCCGCTTTCGAATCTTCAGAAAGAGGAATTACAGGACGTTGCCAACGAATTGATCACTATGTGGCAGGATGATTTTGGCAGTCTGGGACCAAACAGTCTGGTGACAAATGATTTTATGGGTTATTACAAAGAGTTTATAGCGGATTTTGCCAATAAGGGATACACCTATAATGGAATAGCGGAATCTCAGACCAAATCCGTACAGGAATTGGAGAATCAGAGGCAGACGGTAACCGGTGTCTCTACTGATGAGGAACTAAGCAATCTGATCAAATACCAACAAGGATACAATGCATCTTCAAGATACTTTTCCGTTGTATCCGAGATGGTGCAACATTTGATCGAGAAACTTGGATCGTGAATGAGAAAGGAGAGAGAATATGCCATCTACATTTTTGGGGTTAAATACCGGTTTATCCGGATTGAATTTTTATCAGGCAAATATGCATACAACTGCACATAACATTTCGAATGCGGATGTGAAGGGATATTCCAGACAGACGGTACTTTCTCAGGCGGCAGATGCGTTACGCGTGAACAATGCATACGGTATGATGGGTACGGGTGTGAAGGCAACCGGTATCACACAGCTTCGGAATATATATTATGATACGAAGTATCATGCGGCACAGTCGCAGTATTCCGAGTATGCGGGGGCACAGGAACAATTGACACAGTTACAGTCTTATCTGAATGAAATGCAGTCAGAGACCGGATATACAAAGTTACTTAGCGAGTTAAGTTCTGCGTTGCAGGATCTTTCTTCCAGCCCGGCAGATGCGACATATCGTACACAATTTATCAAATCGGCACAGAATTTTACATATCTGATCAAGGAAGTGGGAACGAATTACCGCAACACACAGCAGGATATTAACAATGAAATTGCGATTCATGTGGATACGATCAATTCCATTGCATCCCAGATCTATACATTGAATCAACAGATTATGAATATTGAAACGAGATCGGGAAGCGCCAACGATTTGAGAGATCAGAGAGAACTGTTAGTAGATCAGTTGTCAGAGCTTGTGAATGTTACAGTCACTGAGACGCCGATCAAATATGGTTTTGGAGAAGACGCAATTGAATCGGGAGCAAGCCGGTATGAAGTACGGATCGGCAATACTGTTTTGGTAGACGAGATGGAGTGCAAGCAGTTAAAAGTTGTAGCACGCCAAGAAAAGGTGAACCAGAATGATATTGATGGCTTGTATGATGTGTATTGGGAAGGCCTGAATCAGACAATTGGAGAAAAATTTAACTTTAACAGTGAGAATGTGACAGGAAGAATCAAGGGATTGTTGGAGGTCAGAGATGGCAATAATGCCAATGCGTTTTCCGGAACGATTACAAGTATGGCAACCGGAACGGGCAATGGTTCTACGGCATCGGTTCATTTGTCAAAAGCAATTTCGATTGACCAGTTGAATTTACCGGAATCCGGTATTATTACATTGAACTGCAAAGAATATTATTACGATAGCTGGGAAGCAACAAAGGATGCAAATGGTAATCTTACGAGCTTTATCTTTAAGAATCTGACTGTGCAGGATGAGACCGGAAGAAGAGTTCCTGCAACATTTGATGTTGCTACAGACGTAGGCAAAGAAGCAATTGTGGGAGAACAGGTGGATTGTAAGGGCATTCCTTATTATATGACGCAATTAAATGAATTCGCCAGAACATTATCCAAATACATGAATGATATCTTTACAACAGGAGCGGATGCAAATGGAGATCCGGGAATGGATTTCTTTACGGCACCGGACATTGAGGGAAATGATTATGTATTGACCGGCAATAGCAACACAACAATGATTTCTTCTGTGAATTCTAGCTATTATCGCATTACGGCGTTGAATTGGGGAATTAATCAGGATATTCTTAAGGATGAATCCAAACTGGTAGTGTCTTACAAAGAAGATATTGAGCAGGGGAACAAGGATGCAAAGGGAGTTCTTGAGAAGATTATTGCGGGAATGAGCGATCAGAGTATGTTTTCGCAGGGAACGGTTGCGCAGTTTTTGCAGTCGATCACGACATCACAGGCGGTAGATATCTCCAAGTACACAGCATTTTCCAAGAATATGGACGAAGTGGCGACGGTCATCGACAATCAGAGAAAATCTGTATCTTCTGTTGATACGAATGAGGAAGCATCCAGTCTGGTTATATTTCAAAATGGATATAATCTGGCGTGCAAGGTGATATCGGTGATGAACGAAGTGTATGACAAACTGATCAATCAGACCGGACTTTAAGCATAACATTTATATTAAGAGCGAATATTGGCCGTCTTTTGACGGCCTTTTCTTTATGTTTTTTGAAATGGGTGTTGAGAAAAATGCCGTACGGTACGATATAGTATATAGAGGAATTGGCACTTCATGGATGAAGAGCCAGTATGTGAGGTTAATGGAGTGACCGGATAGGAGTAAGATTATGAGAGTGACAAATCAAATGGTAACAAGTGGTTCGTTGCGCAACATGCAGAAATCCATGCAGCGTGTGAGCAAGCTGAATCAACAGGTTACAACGGGTAAGAAGATATCTGCACCATCTGAGGATCCGGTTATCGCGATTCGTGCATTAAAACTGAGAACGACCTGCGATCAGTTGGATCAATATAAGAATAAGAATATTAAAGATGCCATGTCCTGGGTGGATACCACGCAGACATCTGTTCAGAATGTATATGACCGCTTGCAGGATGTGTATTATTACTGTGAGCAGGGTGCCAGTGATACGTTTCAGACAAAGGATCGCCAGACGATTGTTGACGAATTGAATGCACTGAAGGACGCAATCTACAAAGAAGGCGGCATGACATATGCAGGAAGATATCTGTTTTCCGGTTATAAGACAGAGACTAATCTGATCTTTCAGGATGATGCATCAAAGGAAGGATTGTCTTATAATATTACAGAAGACATTGATCCGAAAACAATCGTTGGCAAGAATGTAGTGTTGGATGGAATTAAACCGGAACAGTTAGATGACATTTTGGCAGGGAATACGACATATCAGCAGCCAACGTCTGCGAGTGTATATAAGATGCGTCTGGCATACAGTGGAATTGATAATGGTATACCGAATATTACGGTGACGGATGCAAATGGCAATCAAAGTGATCTGGTCGCACAGCTTGGTGCAAACTTCACGGTGAAACAGGTGGCGGATAGTGACACCTATTATGAAGTGGATCCGGACGGAGTGAACTATATTCCGGAAACGGGTGAGATCATTTTTGGTGAGAATGTATATAATCAGATCAAAAATGCACAGAGCATATCTGTAAACTATGATAAATCAAAGTTTGCAGTTGGCGATCTGAGACCGGAGATGTATTTTAACTGTACACAGCATAAGACGATGGCAGATGGAACGATAAAGGACACAGATTACACAGTAGATAAGGCAGGTCAGCCAATCAAATATGAAGTGAATTTTAACCAGTATGTTACGGTTAATACAGAAGGCAAAGATTTTATCAAACATGATATGGGCAATAAGATTGAGGATCTTGCCGGGGCGGTACAGGATGTACTGGATATAGAGAAGACCATTACCAAGCTGAAGGGAATGCTGGACGATCCGCAGTATAAGAATGATACAGATGCGGTGAATCAGATCAATAAGATGTTAGAGGGAGCAGATGTGGAACTTGCACTGAAAAAAGAGAATATGCAGAAACTGTTTGGTAATAACATTTCTAATTTCCAGAGCTTTATGGAAGATGTCAGTTCGGTACAGGCAAAGGTTGGTACAACGTATTCTAAGTTAGAGTTGATCGAGACACGTGTAACGGAGCAGTTGTCAGACTTCAAAGAGTTGAAATCCAGCAATGAAGATGTAGAGACGGAAGAAGCTGCCATTGAGATGTATCAGGCAGAACTTGTCTATGAATCTTCTCTGGCTACAACAGCAAGTGTAATTCAGAAGACGTTGTTAGATTATCTATAAACAATCGTGCGATTCTGCATATAGACAGTGTGATAAGAAAGGAGATACACCATGAGAGTACAGACAAAGTTTTTTGGTGAAGTAGAATTAGATGATAATAAAGTGATAGAATTCCCAAATGGGATTATCGGATTTGAGGATTTCAAAAAGTTTGCGATTATATATGATATTGAGGATGATCGGGACACAAAGATCAGTTGGTTACAGTCATTAGAGGAGCCGACATTGGCTTTGCCGGTTGTAGATCCGTTAGCGGTTACAACGGATTATGCACCAATGATTGAGGATGAATTATTGAAACCTTTGGGTAATCCGGCGGATGAAGACCTTCTGTTTTTACTTGTCATGACAGTACCTTCTGATATGACAAAGGTTACAGCCAATATGAAAGCACCGGTTATTATTTCGACGGAAGAACGAAAAGGGGTACAGTTGATTGTGGATAATGCGGATTACCCGGTTAAATTTAACGTATATGAATCCGTACAGAAGATGAAAGAAAAGGCGGGTGAATAATATGTTGGCATTATCAAGAAAAACAAATGAATCAATTATTATCGGTAACGAGATAGAGATCACCATTTTGGAGATTAAGGGAGATCAGGTAAAAGTCGGAATTAAGGCACCGAAGTCTGTTCCGGTATACCGGGAAGAAGTGTATAAAATGATCCAGGATTCCAATAAGGAAGCTGCAATCGATGCAGTTCAGGAGAATTTGAAGAATTTATTCAAATAGGAATGACTCAAAACGGGGAAATATTGTAAAAATCAATAAAAGGGTGTAAAATCAAATCGGAGGATAGCCGATATAGCTATTGAAGGAGATACTATGCGGATATGCTATCCGCAGGATGAGATTTCACACGGAGGTGGAGATTATGGCAATTGATGCAATTAGTAGTAATGTTGTAACACAACAGATGCCGAAGACGGAGAAGACTGCACCGGTTGAGAAGATTGAGGTAACGGAACAGGAACAACAGCAGGCTCAGGTACAGGGGTATCATCCGGTAGTGGGAACACAGGGAAGTGAGAACCGCGCGGGCAAAGATTCCGACAAGAACAGAGACGATCAGTCAGATGCGAAGGAACTTCAGGAAGTATCGGAAGAGAAGATCAAGAGTGCAATCGCAGATATCAATAAGAAGATTGCTCCAACCGAGACTTCATTACAGTTCTCATATCATGAGAAGACACATCGGATCTGCATTACAGTTAGAGATAAGGAAACAGATAAGATTATTCGTGAGATTCCGCCGGAGAAGACGTTGGATATGATAGCAAAGACATTGGAACTTGCGGGACTTTTGGTAGATGAGAAGAGATAGGAGGAACGAATATGGCAGGAGTTAGAATGACAGGTCTTGCATCCGGATTGGATACAGAAAGTCTTGTAAAACAGTTGTCAGATGCCTATCAGACAAAGGTTGACAATGCAAAGAAGAAGCAGACCAAGGCAGAATGGAAGAAAGAAGCCTGGGCTTCTCTGAATACAAAACTGATGGACTTTTATAAGGGAGCTTTGAACACATTTAAGAGTACGGGAACTTATAATAGTAAGTTGGTGAATGGAACGTTGACCGGTGTTAAGGTTACGGCTTCATCTAAGGCGGTAAGCGGCAATCATAAGATTCAGGTGAAGAGTACCGCAAATGCACAGATGTGGACAGGACATAAGATTAATAAGGATACCTATACGGCATCTTCTTATACAGCAATTACGGATACCAGTAAGAAGATATCAGAATTATATGATAAGGATGGTTATTCGATTCAGAATGCGTTGAATGGTTCTAGCTTTACGGTTCAGAATACGGAGGATGGAAGCAAGGTAGATGTCAATATCAATATTGATGAGAATACAACGGTAGACGATCTGCTCCAGAATATCAACACACAGTTGGATGGAACCGGGTTGAAAGCAAGTATGACACAGGGCAGGCTTACTTTTACCAACGAGACCGCGGAAGCGTTGACCAATGATGTATCCGGGGAGACAACATATACAGGTGGTCATACGGTTATAATTACGGCAGCGAATGAGACGAGTGCTAAGGCATTGGGACTTACATATAACAAGGATGGCAAGGGAATGCCGGTACCGTCCATGAGTGATCTGTTGAATGATACAGAAGTGAATTCTGTTTCGGGCGGAGTGATAGCATATGACAAGCAGCTCACAGAAGATACGAAAGTGACCGGTTCCAGTAAACTGATTGATCTTGGGATTGCACAGGGCACCAGCATCAAAGTGAATGGAACGGAGATTGTTGTAGATCGTACCACGACATTAGATAGTCTGGCTTCCGCTATGGCAAAGACGGGAATTAATGCAAGCTATGATACAAATCAGGGACGTTTCTATTTAAGTTCTAAGAATACAGGTGTAGAGAATGCGTTTACAGTGGAAACAGATGATGATACACTTGCAAAACTTGGCTTGGATCTGGCAGATGGAGAAGCAGGTAAGATTGATGCATCAGATGCATCTTTGGTATATAACGGAGTAGAATATACGCAGGCAACCAACAGCTTTAGCATTAACGGACTGACGATGGATGTGAGTGCGGTTGGAGAGTCACAGACATTTACAGTCGATACAGATGTAGATGGAATCTATGATAAGGTGAAAAGCTTTGTGAAAGAATACAATACCCTGATCTCAGAGATGAATAAGTTGTATGATGCGTCGAGCTCGCGAGGCTATGAGCCGTTAACTTCGGATGAGAAGGATGCTATGACAGATGAAGATATCAAGAATTGGGAAGATAAGATTAAGGGTTCCCTTCTTCGGAGAGACAGTACGATCAGTTCATTGTTGTCAAGTATGCGTACTACATTGAATAAGTCTGTTGAAGTGACGAATTCTGACGGTACGACATCCAGATATGCGTTGTCTTCTTTTGGTATAGTAACAAGTGATTATACGGAAAAAGGTCAGTTGCATATTCAGGGTGATGCAGATGATTCGGATTTTGCAAGTTTGGATGACAAATTAAAAGCTGCCATTTCTGCAAATCCGGAAGCTTTGACGAAGACATTAACTGCCCTGGGCGATGAGATTTATAAGAATTTCCAGACTTCTATGAAGAGAATTGTCGGTGTAAGAAGCTCACTGACATTCTATAATGACTTAGAGATGGATGATGACATTAAGAACTATAAACAGGATGTGACAGATCTGCAACAGAAGCTGTCTGATGAACAGGATAAATATTACAAACAGTTCTCTTCTATGGAGACAGCACTTGCAAAGTTACAGTCACAGCAATCATATATTTCTCAGTTGTTTGGTGGTTCTTGATTCGCATAACAGTATGGAAAAGACATAGGATATATGATAGAATGAGTATTGCGCTGATTGAATAAGGTCAGTGCAATACTTTATTATAGGTAAAGAGTACAAGGAGAAGGGTATGGCATTGAAGAATCCGTATGCAAAGTATGCAAATGACAGAGTGACAACAGCAAGTCCGGCAGAATTGACCTTAATGTTATATGAAGGGGCGATTAAGTTCTGTAACCTTGCGAAGATCGATATGGAAAAGGGAGAATATGGCGATGCTATGTTCAAGATCCGTAAGGCAAGGAATATTATTACTGAGTTGCAGTCTACGTTGGATTTTAAGTATCCAGTAGCAAAAGATTTTGATATAATATATAATTATATCTTCCAACTTATGGTAGAGGCAAATCAGAAACATAGCGTGGAGAAAGTAGATGAAATATTGGATCAGTTGAGAGATCTTCGGGATGCATGGAAGCAGATCATGAAGGTAGCAAAGACTCCGGCAAGACAGTAGTATGGGAGATCTATTATGAGCGAGACGACAAATTATATCCAAGTGTTACTCACCACATTGAAGAGACAGGAAGAAACATTACGGGAGTTGTTACAGATCACACAGGAACAGAGCCATATCGCGGAACGTGCGGATTTTGAGGAGATGATGTTAGATGATTCTCTGAATCGCAAGGAGATATTGATCACGAAGCTCAATGAATATGATGATGGTTTTACTTCCGTATATGGAAGAATCCGCGATGACGTAAAGAATAATCCGAATGAGTATCAGGAGGAACTGCAGAGTATTCAGCGATTGATCAAGAATTGTACGGATCTTGGTGTCGAGATCCGGGTATTAGAGGAACGGAATCGGGATAAATTAGCACAGCGATTTGCCGATCGGCAGAAGGTATATGCAGCAAAGAGAAATGCAGCGTCGGTTACGTCTCATTATAATCAGACGATGAATAATCAGAGAGTGATGGATGCGTATCGATTTAATCAAAAAAATTAAAAAATTTTAGAAAAGGCTATAAAGTATTGTGATTCACTTCCGATATATATAGTGTAAAGGTTAAGAGATAATAACTCGCAAGAGATATTATATAATTATTATTAACGGTAGCATCGCTACTAGTACATGTAGCAAGGAAGCTACATTATATTCAAGGAGGAATTCATTATGGTAGTACAACACAACATGCAGGCAGCAAACACAAACAGAATGCTGGGAATGAACGTTAAGGCAGTATCTAAGTCTTCAGAGAAGTTATCTTCCGGTTACAAAGTAAACCGTGCAGCAGATGATGCAGCAGGACTTTCAATTTCTGAGAAGATGCGTAATCAGATCAGAGGCATCAATCAGGCAGTTAGCAATGCTGAGGATGGTCAGTACTTAATCCAGACAGCTGAAGGTAACATGAACGAGATTCATTCTATCTTACAGCGTATGGGTGAATTGGCAACTAAGGCAGCCAATGATGTTAATGCTACAGAGGATCGTAAGTCTATTTCAGACGAGTTGACTCAGTTATCTTCTGAGATTGATTCTATCGCAAAGAAGGCACAGTTTAACGGAACCTACTTATTGAATGGTAAGATGAACAGTGGCAAATATTTACAGGTTGGTGCTAATGAGAATGAGCATATGAAGGTTTCTATTCAGACCATGAATGCGGCTAAGTTATCTGTAAATACAGCTAAGCTTTGCGTTAGTACTCATACTAAGGCTGGAAGCGTTATGACACGTATAACGGCAGCTGTCAAGACTGTATCTGCACAGCGTTCTAAGTTGGGTGCTATTCAGAATCGTTTGGATTACACCATTAACAACTTACAGAACTATTCTGAGAACTTAACATCTGCTGAATCTAATATCCGTGATACAGATATGGCTACAGAGATGGTTAACTACTCTAAGAATAATATCTTACAGCAGGCTGCACAGTCAATGCTTGCACAGGCAAACCAGTCTAACCAGAGCGTATTATCATTACTTCAGTAATCGAATAAGGTTATTGCGAATAGGGCGGACCCATGGGTCCGCTTTATTTGTATCATAGGATAGACAAATGGTTAGAAAAGGAATCTGTTAGCAGATGTTTTTTCTAACTATTTGGTATGGCAAAGGAGAATTATATGGAACAAGTGATCAATACATTAACAACGGTAACAGATTTGTTGTATCAGGAGAATATTCCAGTGGCGTACAGGATGTTATATCTGATTCTGCCGGGAATGGAAGAAGTAATTGGGCAGATTCAGCAGGAAGAGGTTCAGAGTGAATTGAGGGACAAACTGTTGGAAGCGTTAGAGGCGATGGAGAATGAGGATAATATTTTATTAGCGGATATTCTTCAGTATGAGATATTGGAACGGTTGAGAAAATATAAGGAAGCATAGGAGTTAATATAATATGTCTGTTTATGATAAGAATCTTCAGGTCTTGAAGGAAAAGGATCAGGTATTATACCAGGCAGTTCTGGATTGGAATGAACCTGTAATAGAACATTGCTTTGTTCAGAAAGCACGCAATGGATCGCAGATATTAGGCATCGAGCGGAATGGCAGGAATTATTATATGGGAAGCCGGTATAATCCGGAGCAGGAGGCAGAGCGGTTTGCAGAACAATATCGCAGCCTTGTCAATGAATCTTATATGATCTATCTTGGATTTGGAGATGGAAGGATTGCCCAAGGCGTAGTAGCAAATAAGGGAGACCGGGTGCAATATCTGTTTTATGAACCTTCACCAGACATCTTTCTGTATGTGTTACATCATTTTGATATATCTGACATATTAGAAAATGAACGTGTTCGCATAATGGTCAAGGGTATGGGTGATAAAGTATTAGATGTTGAAATTGGAAAAGGAATAACGGATGAGAATTTCAGATGGTGTATATTGGATGCTCTTCCATTATATAAACAGTTATTTGCTGAGGACTATGATATTGTAAAACAGAAGTATAGTTTTTTAGTTAATTTGGTTGCGGCGAATCTTACAACAAGTGGATATTTTGGAAAAGAAGAAGCACGTAATAATATCCTTAACATGAAAGAATTGTTTCATAGTAACTGTGAAGAAGAATTTGAAGGTGTATTTCCGACTGATCGTCCAGCAATTATAGTGGCAGCTGGGCCTTCGCTGGAAAAGAATGTACAATATCTCAAACAGGCAAAGGGAAAGATGATGATCATTGCGGTGGACACGGCATTACGTTATCTTGTGTCACAGGGCGTACAGCCGGATCTTGCTGTGGTTGCAGATCCAAAGAAACCGGTACGGTTGTTTGAGGAAGATGCAGTTCGGAAGATTCCTTTGGCGTTATGTTATGGTGCAAATAATGAGATTGTACGTTTAATGAAAGATGAAAAATTGGTATTTGTATCGGCTGAAGGTGCATATTTCGAAAAAATGTATCAGATAGCGGGAAAACATATGTATACATTATCCGGTGGCGGATCAGTAGCGACTTTTGCATTTGTGCTGGCAAGATTTACAGCTTGTATTTTTCCATCCTCTGGCGTAAAACGAAAGCGAAGGAGGTAATACCAATGAAAAGAAAAATCTGTACATTCCTGCTCCTGCTGGCGCTTGCCGCCAGCGCCGCCATCCCCGCCGCTGCGGCGTCCTGTCCCGTGTCGCTGCGCAGCTGCACTTTCCGTGTGTGCGGAGAGATATTCTGTCTGCCATGCGTCCCAAATGCCTGCGGCAGCGGCAGCACAT
>JBNMIW010000013.1:0-16932 GCA_050873485.1 Lachnospiraceae bacterium
GCATTCTCTGATTCCCCCAGAATACCGTCACCTCAATACCCGACTGCTCTTTGATCTTATCAATCAACTCATAATCATCCGTAATGTCCTTTGTACCCTTTTTCAGGATCTCATTCTGATAGGAAAAATCTCCATCTGCATACAGATCATATAAGCTGTCAACATTGTATGCAACATTTTCTAGATTCTCCTCCACCAACTGATACGCAATGTTCTTCTCCCCAGATGTCCCCATCAAAACTGCTATCACACTGATAAAAATTAATGGAAACAACGTCATAAGAACAATCTTAGCTGTAATCTTAATTCCTTTTTTCATTGCTATCCTCCCATGTAATTAATATACCTCATTTTAGCACATTTGTACAAATATTACAACATTCATTATAGTTTTTATACATATTCGACAATTTCTACTTCTTTTCGCCAATATTCTTCACATTAAACTCAAATTTTCGAATCAACTCCCGTGCTTCCTCTTCTTCTGCCATGGCAATCGTAACAATCATTTTATCAAGCTGTGCTGCCTGTTCTTTTGGAAGGGCAGCCATCGATTGTCTTAAGTTATATAGATAATCATCAATACGCTCTGAAAAAATAAGTGCAATGGAATCCGGATACACATCTATCTGCATTGAAAATGCACATCCGGACCATTCATATCCCGTACTTTCTTTTGAAAGTTTTGATGCCTTTTGAATCAACATCTGTCCAAGCGGAGTTCGATTGACAATATCTTCCAAAGAGATTCCATGCTCACGCATATCTCTCCGATCAATATAACAGGCAACTTTGTAAGTATCCTGCTCTTCAATATGCATATTCTTTGCCCCTTTCTCTTACTCCGGTTTTTCCATAATAATAAAACCGTAATCTTCCAAATTTTTCATATATTGTACCAACCTTGGATACAATGGTTCCGCCTTATCGCCAAATATTTCGTGGACCTCTTTGCCTAGTTCAAATATTGATTGTTTTCCATCAATTCTCGGCCACAAAAAGCTTCCGAATTCCTCTAAATGAATTTGGGAAATGCGTGGCTTTTTTAACAACTTTTGTGCAAACCAATGGAAAACACCACGATTTTCTACGAAAATCGTGATGTCTCCATTATCTGACTGCTGCCAGTTATATTTGGAATTTTTTACCGGAATATAATCTAAATAATTATCATTGTTCCGTTTCATGTTACTCCTTCTTTGGCTTTGCCAATGCAAACTTGACTACGCATGCGATCATGACCGCCATCAATACAATACCACCAATAATTCCGGTTGTAAACTGCTCTGACAGATCAATACGCTCTGCAACCTTTAATACCGTAAGAATCGCCATCAGTATTCCCACAAGACCTTCTCCTGCGATCAATCCGGAACAGAATAGCACCCCGGTTCCGGCCTCGCCATCTTCGCTCGCTCTCTTCTTGTCAACAAAATAGCGGATCAATCCACCAATCATGATCGTTGCACTCAACTCAAGCGGAAGATATAATCCGATCGCCACCGGAAGCACTGCAACACCAAGAATCTCAACCACAATCGCAAGAAATACACCGATGAATACAAGTGTCCAAGGAAGATTACCGTCCATAACACCTTCCACGATCATTCTCATCAAGGTTGCCTGTGGTGCAGATAATGCCTCTGTACCAAATCCCCATGCAGAATCTAATAAGATCAATACTCCACCGATGGTCAGTGCAGAAATAACCGCTCCGATCAACTCACCGATCTGTTGCTTCTTCGGAGTTGCACCCAGAATATACCCTGTCTTTAAATCCTGTGAAGTGTCTCCCGCCATTGCTGCAATAATACAAATGATCGATCCAATTGCGATTGCACCGGTCATACCATGTGTTCCGTTATCACCGGTTCCCTTCAGACAAAGTGTTGCGATCAGCAATGTCGCAATTGCCATTCCGGATACCGGATTATTACTGCTTCCTACAATACCAACCATTCTAGAAGATACTGCCCCAAAGAAGAATCCAAATAAGACAATCAATGCCGCACCCAATAGTGTAACCGGAATTTGTGGCAGTAACCAGATAATAATGATCATCAGCAACACACCGATTCCGATAAATCGCATGTCCAGATCCTGCTCCGTACGAATATTCTTATTTCCTTTTCCACCCTTTATTCCCTTAATCGCATCTATAAAGGTTGTTACGATCAATGGCATTGACTTGATCAGACTCATGATACCACCTGCTGCAACTGCTCCTGCACCGATATAACGGATATAACTACTCCAGATAGCTGATGCTCCGCCGTTTGCATATAAATTTGCAATCGTATCCGTTCCCGGATAGAGAATTGTATCTCCTCCAAATGTTACAATTGCCGGAATCAATACAAACCATCCGATAATACCACCCGCAAACATATAAGATGCAATCTTCGGTCCACAAATGTATCCCACACCAATAAGTGCCGGATATACCTCAGCCGATAATTCTGTCTTAAGTGCTGATATCTTTGCTGTAATAACACCCGGAACAATCTTTAATCCATCTACTACAAATTTGAACAAAGCAGCAAGACCCATACCTGCAAATACAGTTGTTGCACTTGCCCCACCTTCTTCTCCTGCAAGTAGTACTTCCGCACATGCTGTTCCTTCCGGATAAGGCAATACACCATGTTCCTTTACGATCAGGGCATTTCTTAGCGGCACCATAAATAATACACCTAATACACCGCCGCAAAGTGCGATCAATGATATTGTAAGTATACTCGGTTTCTCAATGATACCGTCCTTAGCCCACAAAAACAAGACCGGCATTGTGAAAATTGCACCGGCTGCCAGTGATTCTCCTGCCGATCCTATCGTCTGTACCATATTGCTCTCCAAGATAGAATCTTTACGCATGATCACCCGTATCACACCCATTGAAATAACAGCTGCCGGTATGGATGCCGACACTGTCATTCCCACTCTAAGTCCTAAATACGCATTTGCTGCGCCAAACACAATCGCTAACAGCACACCCATAATAACCGATGTCACCGTAAATTCCGGTGTTACCTTTTCTGCCGGAACATACGGCTTAAATTCTTCGTTCATTTCTTTCCTCCAATCGTTTATTACGTCTAATCTGTCTCTTTGTATAGCGTTCCACACAAAGCCTCACTTTAATCAGACTTTGATATTATATCGTATTTCGTCCTTCAACACAACACACATTTTCTGGGATTCACAATAGCAAACGCACGCAGATCCGTTCACAGAACTTCCTTGCATGCGTTTAATACTCTATATTGAATTATTAAAGTTTCACTTTATAGATTTTTGAAAATGCCCCAAAAACACGTCGTCCTTTTTCATCATAATTGTATGCTCGCAAACGAAGATAATACGTTTTTTTCTTCTTCCATTTTGTAAAAGTATGTGTACTTTTAGATATATACACCGTTTTTCTGTTTTTGAGCTTTTTATTTGTTGCATATTCTATACAATACCCCTGTGCCATTTTTGCTTTAATGGAAAGTGTAACCTTTTTCGACTTTCGAACTTTAATCTTAACCTTCTCAAGCTTGGGTTTTGCAATAGATGACTGTCTTTCCTTATCCGGATCTAACCGGATCGTCCCTCCAATATCCCGGTTCGTATCCGGATTCGCACCAACAACCGTTTCTTCCGGCGGAGTATTGCTCTTTAGCGGTGTAAATTTTGCGTATAACACAATATCCGTATATTGATTTTTCTGAATGCTTTCAACATAGGATGCTTTTTGAAAGGAACTGTCTTTATACCACCCGTCAAAACGATATCCGGTCCGTGTCGCCGGTCGTAACAAAAGATAGCTTCTCCAACAATACTTTTCAGGATTTTCTTTGGCATTTTCACCGCCATTCAATACATAGATAATCTTGCTGGCATAGGCATTTTTCTCTCCGGTATATCCTTCTTCTTCATATTTTTTATATGCCCGGGATTCTTCATATGCAGTCAAGGTAATATCTTTCGGAAAATTGGCACCCAACGTCAGCTCCATTCCCTTTATATATACTTCTCTCAAATGATCACAATTTAAAAATGCATTCGAATCAATCTTCTTAACAGATGCTGCAATGGATACCTTTCGGATAGTAGTATTTTCAAATGCTTTTGCTGTAATTCTGACAACCGGATATGTGATTCCACCATACTCAATCTTATCCGGTATATCCGCCTCTAATGAATTTGCATTCGCAATGACCTCTGCTTCTCCCGTCGGTCCGACATGAAATGTCATGCCCTTTCGCTCTGCATACACACTGTATATCCACTTTGCATAGAGCGTACATCCATCAGCCTGCGCCTGTTCTGCCGTAATATAATATCTTCCATCTGCATCCTGCTTTAAACGGCTATTCTCCGAAAGATTCTCATCTAAATACCAGCCTGCAAATGCATAATCCTTTCTTACCGGTATTCCGGCAAAAGAATCCTTTCCACGAATATATTCCTTCTGATAAGAATCATTTTCAAACTTTCCGCCATTTAATTCATAAGCAAATCGCCCTTTTATATAACCCGGTTCTACTTTCATCGGCTCAACCCGATTATTTTCATATATAACATCGCACCAAAATGTTATTGCCTTTGCCAATTCACTTCCGTATCGTACCTTTACATTATTGCAAAATACACTTTGCACTGCATCTACTTCTTCTTTTTTATACAATCCTGACAACTGAGAATATATGAGACCGGACACATTATATTTGTAGCACGTAATATGAAATGCATTTCGGTCATTTAATATACTCTGTTTTTCCCACTCCATATGCCACTCAAGCTCATCTACATAACTATCTTCCTCTATTATCAAGTTCATTCCCTTATCATACGTGATTCGGCTGATCTTACCTCGCTCTGCAAGTGACATCGTTTCTCTTTGTTCCTGTTCTCCATCTATATAATAAATAATCTGACCTGTCACTTCTATTTCCTTAGGAACTGTAAAGCAATCATCTCGATTCATTTCTGATAACGTAAAAGAAAGTGTTTCATCATCATTATTTTTCGTAATTCTATCTATTACATATACCGCTTCATCTACATCATTTTCTTTCTGCTTCGTCACGGCATAATACTGGTTCGATATATATTGTACATCTTCACATCGTATTTCCATTTGAAAACCTTTACTTTTTTTCACAAATCTTACATCTGCATATGTTGATTTTCCGTCTATCTTAACAGACGTTTCCAATGCGTCGATCAATCCACTACTATACATGCTCTCTGCATGAACCGGTCGGATCGGCACCACGAAAAGTGCTATAAATGTCAACAATCCTAACAGTTTTCCTACCTTCTTCATAACCTCTTCTATCTCCTTCCTTTTAAGCAAAACAAGTAGTAACAATATTGCTATTACCATGGCAATACAGGTATATTGAATCGGAACATCTCCTGTTTTTGCCTGTCCGCTTATTTTATTCTGTTTTTTATTCTCAACCTGGTCTTCCTCATCCGGTAAAGATTCCTTTTTGCGATTATTGGTTATATTTAACTCCGCATCCTGATAACCTTTCTTCAATACAACTTCCTGCATATCAGAGTTCAATTCATATTTTTCTAATGTCTTTGTTTCCTGAAGATAATAGTAACCAAACGGAAGATTCCGGATAATGATCTTTCCTTCTTTGTCTGTCACAAAACTGCCAAGTTCTTCCCTATTCCCATCATATAATACAAATTGAACGTCCTGCAGCGGTTTCTTTGTAACAGAGTCCGTCTTAATAACCGAAATGCTTCCTCTATATTTCTCATTCACAACCGGTTTATCCTTATTCAGATCCTGTTCTAATTCTTCTCCCTTTAATTCAATCCGGAATGGATATTTTTCATCGTCCTTTCTATAGCTGTCATCCGCTGTTTTACACTCTTTGTAATAATAATTTCCTGTCACTAACGGTTCTGTCACTACAGCTTCTCCATTATGATCCGTAACCGCATATCCTACACACGAATCTGCCTTCACAATTACAGTGCCATCCACATTGCAGATATCATCCCGGGTATAAATTCCAAATACAACACCGGCAATCGGAGAATTACGATATGTATATAAGGAATCTGCATAACTTACACCAGATACAATCTCAGCATTATTTCTCTCTGCCTGTTCTGCCCGCTTATGAATCCGGAACTTTGTTGCAAGCGGATGATTCACAAAATCAATTTCCTGAACCTGAACGGATGACTCCATATCTTCTTTAATTACAACCGTCTGCACTTCCTCATCCAATTGCATAGAACCGCCATTCTTCACTTCCTTGACATGGTAAGTGCCCGGTGTCAGATCCTTACTTTTCGCCTCACCATATTCATTTGTCGTAAGTTCCTCTACCAGCTCCCCGGCAAGATTGCGTATCTCAAATGTAACTTTGGAAGCCGCAAGCGGTTCATACACCAATCTCTTATATTCTCCATATTCCGTCTTCACTGTATCCGACTTACTTAACTGCTCACCTGTTTTTCGGATCAATATAAAATTGCCAACCTTATCATCCGTGAACACGTGTTGAAATAATGCTCCTGATGCAAAATTCTCCATATCTTCCGGGCTATGTTCGAAGACATAAGTTTCTTTTGCAAATTCATACCGTTTACCCGTTTTTTCATCTTTGGGCGGCTGTGTCTCTGCTACCAGATACTTCCCATATGGCATATCCATATCAAAATAGGCTTCTCCATCCTCATTTGATTCCATTGTCGCAATCGGAATCCATTCTTCTTCTGAAATTCTCTTATATCCGTTAATTCTGGAGATCACAACCGGTTGTGTCTGTTCTTTGGTAAATAAAGATTTTCCAAAAAAATTTGTATTACCGATATGCGCATACAATGTAAACTCTGCACCTTTTAACGGCTTTCCTTCTGTATCCTCTTTTCTCACCATGCACTTTGCTTTCACCGGATTATTCCAATAGCCGTCTCCCTCATGAATCTGCTTAGGGCTGTTATCTCCCCGGGCTTCAATATCAAAATATATCCGTTCTCCGGATACCCAATATGCCTTATTGGAATCCGTTACCTTCTCAATCACATAATACCGGCCACACGGTAGATTATGATACCGTATATATCCATTGGCATCCGTTTTTTGCTCAATATATGCATTGTGCTTTCCCGCTTTATTCCATATTGAATCAGATAACAATTCATTTGTAATTCTCTGATCGGCTTCAAACAGGCAAATATCCTGTGCATATATATCTGTAGCCGCATATAACTCAAATGACACATGTTCAAGATCTCTCTTCTGATAGATGAATCTGCCATTTTCAAAAGCAACAAATGCATTGGCAATTTTATGTATATAGGCATCCCCCTGCTCATATGAGTCGTCTACTGTATAGGAGTATGCCATCGCATCTTCCGAAGATACTGCCGTTACATTTTCAAAAGTCAACGTTGGAACAATATATAATTGCTTTACTGTTCCGGTCAAACGGGATTTGACTTCAAAATATGCAACTACATGATTTCCCCTTGAATTTGTATACAGACTTAGTCCCTCCGGAGCCCGTTCCTCCACCAACATATAAGAACCTGTCTTATCAATCTCCGTATATTCCCCCTCTTCCACAGGAATTCTTTTCAACGACATATCCGGCTCGTCTGTCTTGTACAGACCAAATTGAGCGCCGTCCACAGACTGACCAAATTCATCCTGTTTATTTACTAAAATTCCGGTTGGCGCAGATTCCGATGGTGTTGCATACACTTTTATTGCAAAATATGCCGGCGATGAAAACTGTGCATCATAACTCAATTTCTGATTTCCGCTATAAGAAGTTGCAAGATAATCAATCTGTGTTGCACCCTCATATTTGGAATTCACTTTCACGATGACCATCACTGCATTTTTCTCATTTGTCGCAATTTCCTGATTATTATGTGTAAGCTGCGTCTGTACCGTAAGGCTTCCTTTTGAATCTATCGAAGCCTTTGCAACGCTGTCTGATAATTTACTTCCATCTGCCTGATAACATCCCTGAACTTCTAATGAACCATATCCGCTCTTGCCCGCAAAATACTTCCAGGCTGCTCCTTCTAATTTTAAAGTTGCCTTCACATTGTATTTGTCATTTCCGACCAATGGCACCTTTTTTGCCACTACCTTAACTTTCTTACGGGAAGCATTATCTTTCGCATCCGCCTTTTTAATCGGCGTAAGCTTATTGGAATAACTTCCTGATCCGGATTTTCTTCCTTCATTTTTTTCAGTCACTTTCCATAAATATTCAATATACTGCAATAATGCTTTTGTCTCGTCATTTACCCCCTGATTCCAGATTACATTCTGGGCTGTCTCATAACCACTTTCTGATCCCCAGCCACCTTGTTTTTTAAAATAATCCATGGCTGTTGCAATCCGAAAGGTATTTTGGGCAGAACCCCAGGTTCCGGAATATTTTCTCGGTTTAAAAGTATTACTTTTCATCACTTTTCCTTTTTCCAGACAGAATATATAATGACGACTGTTATCTCCAAGATTCACATACCATCTGTAATGACCCTTCGCCCATGATCCCGCCGACAAGATCACTCCCAATGGTGCCTTATCAGCTGACAGACTTGCAACTTTTTCCTTTCCTGCCAATGTCTGCAGCATAGACACATCTGCCATTTTCTCTGTTGTGCCTTCCGTGACCTGTTCGGAAGTTCCAGCCTCAGTAGTTGCTTCTGTTGTATTCACTGACGATATTTCCGTTGTTACATCTGTATCATTCACCGATTCCGTCAGTTCTTCTGTAACAATCTGAACCGAATCCATTCCATCCTCACTGTTTGATTCCGTTTGATGTGTTGTCGGTAGTTCCTGATCCAGACATGATTCCGCCATCTCTTGCAACGCATTTACCTCCGTACAGATTCCCCGTACCGGTATTGCCGTGACGAATAAAACAGCTACCAGACATAATGACAGCCATTTTTTTATTTTATGTTTCATGCATTCAACTCCTCTATTTTGATCTATCAAAATGTTTGCAAACAGTTGATTGTGCAATTATAAAATACCAAATTCACGTTGTCTATAATTATGACTAAAAGTACCGAATAATCTTATTTCTACCGTTTTATGGTCATAATTATGTACGTGATTTTCATAATTATGACTATTTTCGATCCAAAAAGGTCAAAAAAAATACATAATTATGTACATTTGTACATAATTATGTATTTTGGTTCATAATTCATAAATACAATCATTATTTATCTGTATTTAAATCATAATGCGTTTTAAAATATTCACCCAGAGCATGTGTGACCTTTTTTGCACCTGCATAATTCAAATGGTCACCACCATCTTTGGTATCCTTTTTCCAATCAATACCGAGGTCTTTATCCAGATTCAGATCAATATATTCCACTCCGTTCTCATTTGCCCACTGTTCTACCCCATTATGTTTCTTATAATTCCAATTCTTAGCCGATGGGGTACTCACCAACAATAACGTTGCGCCATTGCTTTCACACATATCCTGTATCTGCTTCAGATATTGAGCAATATCCTTCGGAATCTTTTTCTGTTTTGCTGTTTTTTTCATATATGCCCCGCCTCTATACGGCTGTATAGACTTTCGAACAACAAAACCTTTCTGGTCACTATTACGAAATGTATGACTCTTCGGAAGTATACTCCGAACAACCAGTTTCCACCTTACATGATTGGCAAATATCGGAACATTTTCCGTCAATTCATGCAGTACAAGATCCTCCTTTTGTTTTGGATTTAATTTACGGAACAGACAATTGGTTTCCATGACAACCACTTTAGGCTTCTGTGTCTTATAACTCTCTTTCAATATAACTAACGAATCGCAGATTCTTTGTCCGGATGATCCACATACAAAAGAACTATATCCATACTCTTGTTCTAACAACTTGGGCGAAAAAGCCGAATAACTTTCACTGTCTCCAAAAAATAATACCTCTATTGAATTACGCGGTTCTGCAGCAAGCATCCCGGTTCGTACATTAACCGATAATGCATCATATACCTTCAGTCCATCCTTACGCCGGAACAATCCGGATGATACAGCAATCAGCACCAATAAACCGATCAGAAAGACCAATCCTCTTCGTATGTTTTTATATGTTTTCAATCTATTGTTCCTCCAAAATACACGGTCTCTTAATATGATGCATAGATCATATCCATAATGGTATAACCGGCTCCGTACGCACCAAAAATAATAATCACAAATATAGCAGCATACCAAAAACTCCAGCGAATTGGCAGTTTGAAAGAAGCAATCTTCTCCCGTATTCCAATTCCGTATTCTTTGATCACGTCAACAACGAACAGAATACATATAGAACCAACTACCATCAATATATCATAATTATCTATGATAAAATTGGTCTCGCCCAACGCAGAAAGCTGGAAATCGGTACAAATCTTAGCAAGCATTCCGAATCCATCGGTAAGCGTTGGTGCGCGGAAAAACATTTCACCCAGATTAATAATGACGAATAATTTTATAAAAGTAAGTATTCTCCAGCCAAATTTGTGATAGTCAATATTATGTTTCTGTGCCCATTTCTGTCTGGATTCTTCCGTGATATTCTCAATAAATATCAAGACAAAATAATACATTCCATAAAACAGATACGTCCATCCGGCACCATGCCAGATTCCGTTACCAAGCCACACGAAAAACAGTGCGATCGTCGGTGCTACAAACTTGCTCACAGAAAGTCCAAATGTTCCTTTTACTTTCTTTGCAATCTTCTTAACCGGCTTTGCAAGAGATACCGGATAGAAAATGTAATCTTTTAGCCATGTGCCCAGTGTGATATGCCATCTTCGCCAGAAATCAGATGCACTGTCTGCAAAAAACGGCTGCCGGAAATTCTCCGGAAGTTTGATCCCAAAAATCTCACCACTACCGATAATGATATCCATACAACCCGAAAATTCTGCATATAACTGAATAGTATAACAAATAACACCAATCAGCACCGCTACTCCACTGTAATTGCTATAATCACGAAATACATTACTTACATATGGCGCTAGCCGGTCTGCAATCATCATTTTTTTAAAAAGGCCCCAAAGAATCCGCTGATAACCAAACACCAGATTCTGATATTCAATTCCTCTTCCTTCATACAGATCATGTGCAGTCTCTGAGTACCGACTGATCGGTCCCTCCATAATCTGTGGGAAAAAGCTTAAATATAATGCTACCCGTACAAAGTTCCTGTCCGCCTTCACAACCCCACGGTACACATCCGTCATATACGAAATCGTCTGTAATGTATAATATGAGATACCGATCGGTGCCACCCATTTCAGACCAATTCCGAATACTTTGAGATACTTAAATGCCACTAACATCGAAACCGTGACAGCAATGCCGACTGCTAACACCTGACGTTTTTTCTTCGTTAGCTGTTTGCCTTTTACCGTCGCATGTTCTACTACATGTGAAAGCCATAACCCAATTCCATAGGTAGTAGCCGTTGCGATCAGGAAAAATACGATCAGCCACTTGCTCACCATCCAGAAAAACAGATAATCGGCTGCTAACAACACCGCACAGCGGTACTTCTGCGGTACGATCTGATATAGCACAATCACGATTGGTAAAAACAGCAAACTGTAAGTCAGTAAATGATATTCCAAAACTAGTTATCCTCCTTCAATCTACAGATCATATTCCATAAAGCCTCTGCAGAATTAAAGTTATCCGGAATCAGTTCTGCCGGTGATACCTCTACTTCAAATGCATCCTCAATCTCGGATACAAGCGATAATATACCAAACGAATTCAATATATGATCATCAATTAAAGTCTTGCAGTTTTCAACATCCTCTCCCGGTAAGATCTCCTCTAAAATCTCAATTAATTCTTCCATTTTTCTTTTCCTCCATCTTTCCATTTAATATATTGATTTGTGTAATTGGTCTTTGCACACATATGGTACCTTCCTGATCAATCAGAAGCACCTGTGGCAATTCCCTGCTTAAAAACAATGCCATTCCCTCTGTTACTGCATAGGCTCCACATCGTTCAAACAATACAACATCTCCAAGTTCAAAATGCGGTAATTCCACCTGTCTTACGATCACATCATTGACTGTACACAACGAGCCGCATATTGTCCATTTCGAACTTGCCGCGTCCGTTGTTTCCGACACTTTTTCCCGCTCTTTCATCGGAATCAATTCCATATATGGTTGTTTCATTCCCATCATCTGACCATAATAATTCAATTGATGGATTCCACCATCCACAATAACGAATCCTGTGTCCTCGGTACATTTTTTATCCATGACCCTTGTCATATAATAGCCACAGTCGTATGCCAAAAACCTTCCCAACTCAATCGATACGCCGGTAAATGTTGTCTGTGCCTGTAATAACCGGCTAAGCTTAGATAGCTGACCATCTTCCTCTTCTGCTTTCGGCACCATTTTCTTCTCATTCTGAAAATACGAAACCATCAGACCCGGGCCATATTCCAACTCTATTTCTTCTAATTGATATTCTTGTCTCAGATGTTCTCCATATTCTGCAAGAAATGTCAACTCATGTTCAACTTTTTCCATCTTCTTCTGTGTGCCAGAGTAAAAATGAATCCCTGCAACATCGACTATATCATCCTCTATGATCTTTGCTAGTACCTGCTCCAAAACCGCCTGATCCATTCCGAACTGATTGCCACTTGAAAGTCTCAACAGCACCTGTAATCTGCACCCAAGCTCCTTGGCACATTGCTTCAATATCTCATAGTGCAGTTCCGATTCGATCGTATAGATTCCTGCCCCTTTGCTGTATTCTAAGATGTGCCGGATCGTCTGTTCCGTCTTATTCACACCGGATATTACAATCTTATCCGGATCAACATGTTCTCTGATACAGATCTCATATTCTCCCGGAGAACACACTTCCAACCGGTCTACTTCACCCGCAACCGCACCTGCCAAAAACGGATTGGCTTTCATCGCAAAACACAATTTTGTTCCCTCCGGCAGCAATTCCCTGATCCGTTTGATACGATCACACATAATTCTTACATCAAACACATACGTCGGTGTTCCATATTCCTGTGCAATTCTTTTCCATTCTATCTGTTTCATCATTGTCCTATCTGTTCTTTCCATTCTCATAAATTTCCCGAAGACGTTTACGATCTGTCTTACCATTCTTCGTAATCGGCAGACTCTCTACCTGACGGAAGATGTTCGGAACCATGTATTCCGGAACCTTTTGTTTCATCTCCTCTACAATCTGCTTCTTATTGTCTTCGCCAACATAAAATGCAACGATCTTGCTGCGTTTCTCGTCAAAGAAACAGCATGCATGTTCCACAATACTTACGCCGGATAATACACTTTCAATCTCCTCTAACTCAATCCGGTGTCCCATATGCTTGATCTGAAAATCTTTTCTTCCTGCAAAATACAGTAACCCATCTTCTCCGTAAAATGCAAGATCACCGGTACGATAGATCATTTCCGGATATCCTTTTTGTAACGGATTCCATGTAAAAGCTTTCTGTGTTGCCTCCGGATTGTTATAATATCCAAGTGCTAATGCCGTTCCTGCCACACAGATCTCTCCGGTTACTCCCGGCATATCGGCTGATATCTCCTGATCTTCTTCCCCTAACAAAAATACTCTTTCATTCGGAAATGCAATTCCTGCCGGAAGCCGATCATCCTCTGTAAATGTACGATCCAGAATATAGTATGTACAATTACAGGTAATCTCGGTCGGTCCATACAGATTCACAAACATTGCCTCCGGATAATAACTTCTCCATATATTTAACTGCTTGATCGGCATCATTTCTCCGCTGAATAAGATCTTATTGATATGTGCCGGTACTTTATATTTCAATCCATGCAGCCGGTTCAAAAGGCACAATGCAGAAACTGCCCAGATCAATGTCGTAACCTTATTCTCATCTAACATGTCCACTACTGCGTTCGGGAACATGAAAAATGATCTCGGAATCATAACCAGTGTCGCTCCCGTCTTCAATGCGCTATAAATATCTTTCACAGATACATCAAAATCAAACGGTGCCTGATTGCCTATGACATCCTCTGATGTAATATGAAAGATATCTGTAAAATGCTCAATAAAATCAATAATCGAACGATGGCAGATCAATACACCTTTCGGAACTCCCGTTGAACCGGATGTAAAATTACAATATACCGGATCTGTATCATTGATCTTCTGACGGATCTTCTCTAACCGATTCTCCTGATCCGGTTCTCTTGTCTGATTGTTCTGTAATGTCTCTGCACATATGATCTGACCGGAATATCCACTCTCTAATAACTTGTCCTTATATTCATCTAATGTAATGACAACATCTGTCTGTAATATACTTAATATCTGTTGAATCCGATCTACCGGAAATGTTGGATCTACCAATGTATAAAAGCATCCCGCATATAGAATGCCCATAAAAGTCTTAAGCGTTACTACCCCTTTTTCCATAAAAACAGCAACCGGCTTACGAATCCCCGTATAATTCGTCAGGATTCCCCCGACTCTTCTCGCATCCGATGCTAATTCCAGATAGGTGCAGCTCTCTTTATCATCCTTCGCTGCAATCTTATTCGGAAATCTTACAGCACTCGCTTCGAGATATTCTAATACGTTTTCCATGTCCCTCCACGCCTTTCCTATTGTCTTTTCACATTCTTTTCACATACCGTCCCTATTATACGCACAATTATGCTTGAATAACAATAGAAAGTAGCGAATCTTAAATAATCTTAAGAATTAAATAAATGCAGGGAATAAATTAAACAATCTATTCCCTGCATTTGTTATATTCATCATTACTCTTATACGATTACCCAAAAACATACTCTTACACTGACGATCACCTATTCGTACTAAATTTGTAAAGTTTCTGCATACTTGAATTGTATAACATCCCTTTGAGCAGTTCTAATGTAGGCTTGTTCCTTATGCATAAACTCGACAATCTCATTTTTACTCATCTGCCCAAGTTTTCCTATCACACAATTCAAAATATCTATGTCCTCCTGGGACAAAGCTGAAAAAACTTGTTTTCCATCTAATGAAAAGTAATATGCATTTGTTTCTCCCATATCTACTTCTTCACATGGTACATCTTTTAGATCAATTATGGAATTATGTCCTATTGGCACAGCACCCATCGGTAATGCCCGATATACCAGTCCCGTAATAGCAAATCCTCTGGTTCTATATGCCAATGCGTCTGCATACCACATAAGTTTCATCAACTTAACTTTATATAGATTTGTTACCTTTTGTGATGCAGCAAAATACCGTATCACATCTACAACTTTATCAAGAGAAAGTTCCACATTTCCATGAGACATCTGATCCCCTTTAAACTTTGCATAAACAGCTTCTATAGCCCTCCTTAAATACGCATCCTGATTCTCCTCGTATAAAGCAGTAGCCTTTTCTAAATATTTCTGATATGATGCTGCCGGTAATTTTAATCTTGCATCATTTAATAGTGACAAAAACCATTCCGGATCCTTATTGATTTTCTTCAGAATCGTATCATGAGCCTTGTCCTGCACTTGATGGCTTTCATATCTGGTAATTGTCTTACCACCCCACCCCAACAAAACACATAAATCATTTTGACTAATTCCATATTTTCCTCGTATTGCACTTATTTCAGCGGATGTAAGAAGTCCTTCACTTCTCCTATATGCATCCTTCAGCCTTATATCATTATCCTGCATCTGCTGTTCATCCATATACAGTTCCTTCGCTAAATCACAGAATGAATATAATGCCTCATACTCTACTTGTTTGTTTTTTAAAGTAGTCTGTTCCATAATAAGAACCGTTTTCACTTCATGTTCTTCCATACAGCATGAGCATAATCTCTTTTCGCTTTTAATGATCTTCATATTCATGAAAACTCCTCCTACCTTTTATATGGAAACATTTCAGGAGCAAACTTCTTCTCAGCAAAATGAAAAGACATTACAAAAGTTGTAGTATTCCCATATGTTCCTAATAATTCTACTCTTATTTTAATATATACGTCATCTGTTCCATTATTAAGTGCGTATTTCAAATCCTGTATATAAGATCTAACTCCCTTTCAATTCGCGATATTGTTTCCTCCGGCAAATTCATCCCTCCATTCGTAGTATCATTTGATACCATCATACTATACTAATTCATTTTTTTTGTCAACTACATAACAAATAATCAAAAAAAGTTCATGAGATGTGCGGGAGATGGGGTGCACGTGATCCGGTGGACCACATGTTGTGCACCGACCGAGCCGGAGGCGAGACCTTGAACCCTTGGGGTCATGAGGCGCAGCCGCGGGAGATGGGGCGCACGACATCCTGTGGATGTCGGTTCTGCGCCGACCGGAGCGAAGCGGAGACCTTGAACCCTTGGGGTCGAGGAACGCTCCGGTCAAAAAAATAACACCATCCTTTTGGATGATGTTATTTTTTGATGCGGGAGATGGGACTTGAACCCACACGATCGCAATGACCACCAGATCCTTAGTCTGGCCTGTCTGCCAATTCCAGCACTCCCGCATATTCAATTACCAGCTCAAAACACGAACCTTATATATATTACTACGTTTCCACTAAAATTGCAACACCTAATTGCAATTTTTTGATATTTGTTGAGTTTTGAAGCAGATGTGCCTCATACACACCCGCTTCTCTTCTCCCTCAACCTATGAAATACAGTATTATGCAAGCTTAGCCTTTGCAACTTCTGCTAATTTTGCAAATCCCTCTGCGTCAGAAACTGCTAACTCAGCAAGCATTTTTCTGTTCATGTCAACACCAGCTAACTTTAAGCCATACATAAACTTGCTATAAGATAAACCATTCATTCTTGCTGCTGCATTGATACGGGCAATCCATAAACGTCTGAACTGTCTCTTTCTCTGCTTTCTACCAGCATATGA
>JBNMIW010000014.1:0-16618 GCA_050873485.1 Lachnospiraceae bacterium
ATGCGACTGGCATTCCCTTTTCAAATGAGATAGATAATTCAACATCCTCATCTGGTGCTTTCTCAGGTGTAACACCAAGAACAAGCATATGATCGTAATTAGGTGCCTGAGAAGGATCTTCTAACTCTAATCCCTCATGGCTGATATGCCAGATATTCCTGTCACGGCTGTAAGACTGATCGGTTCCGAATGGAAGATCAATGCCGTGTGCCTTACAATATTCAATCTCTGCTTCACGGGAATCCATCTGCCATCTGTCATCACGCCATGGAGCGATAACTTTGATGTCTGGAGCTAATGCCTTGATCCCAAGCTCAAAACGAATCTGGTCATTACCTTTACCGGTTGCACCGTGGCAGATTGCAACTGCATTTTCTTTTCGTGCAATCTCAACTAATTTTGCAGCGATGGTTGGTCGTGCCATAGCGGTTCCCATAAGGTATTTATGTTCGTAAACAGCACCTGCCTGTACACAAGGCATAATGTAGTTTACGCAAAGATCATCTACAACATCTTCAATGTAGAGCTTAGATGCACCGGAAAGTTTTGCACGTTCCTCTAATCCATCGAGCTCCTCGCCCTGACCACAGTCGATACAGCAGCATACTACTTCGTAGCCGTATGTCTCTTTTAACCATGGAATAACAGCAGTTGTGTCAAGTCCGCCTGAGTAGGCTAAAATAACTTTGTCCATTTTTTTATCCTCTTTTCTTTTGAAATTACACCATAATATACAATCGGTATGCATAAAATGAATATATATGCATATCAACCTAATCTATAATAACGTATATAACATAAAATGACAAGAATTGTTTTGTATCTTTGGTATGTTTATACATAAGATAGTTATTTTTTTATCTTTATTTTTTTTGTAATACTCCATGCGCCATATAGTCTTTTCTTTTTTTCATCTGTTTGATATGCTCGTACTCGGAAATAATATGTCTTCTTTTTCTTTAATTTGCTGATGGATATGGAATTTTTTTTAGTATTTTTTGTTTTAGATTTTTTAAATTTTTTATTTGTGGCGTACTGAATTTGGTAACCATTAACAGAGGATTGTTTTTTCCAAGACAAAGAAACAGTTCCTTTCTTTTTATATTTGGACTTCAGCATTGTGGTTTTTTCCGGTTTCTTCATTTGCTGTAGGGAATGATCAGTATAATCAGCAACACGGTTAAGATTATCTGTTATATAAAACTGTAAAAATGCGGCATAATAATGAGTATTGGAGTCTAAAGAATCTTTTGATACTACAGTGAGTGTAGCAAGACCTTCAGATTTTGCTGTAATTTTGCCGTTGCTATCAATAGTGGCAAGTTCAGGTGTTAAAGATTCCCAAACTAGTATTTGACCGTTTTGTAGAGCTTCTTGTGTCCAAGTGGGTTCAAATGCTTGAAAAATGCTTCCTTTTTGAATGCTAATGTAACCTTGATACATAGTATAGTTTGTGGCTTTTTCTGGCAAGATTAAAGTATTTCCATCATAAACAAAATACAAGGTTTGTCCGTTATGTTCAGTTATTGTGTGACTTCTTAATATACCATTCTTTCTAGCATAGAATAGACTACCAGAAGAGTTGAGCCATCCGTTAGAATAGCATTCATCATTGATCATGGAATTTCTTCTGGCAGGTTGATCAACATATTGAAATGAATCATTTGTTCCGTCTGCATCTTGATAACGGCAATGGGTAAAGTAACCTATATTATTAATTGCGATTCCAAAACGGGCAGGCATATTAAATTTCTGTGAAGCTGGAATACCATCAACATAATATATAAATCTGTTGTTAATATAGAAAACGTTGTAACCAAAATGAAGATATTTATCAGGAACTCCTTCACAATAAGGGGTAATACCATCAATAAAATCAAAGTAGTACCATTTAGAGATATAAGTTCTGTCGGTACAAGCATGTACGTTCATTAATGGATCATATAATTTCCATTGATTGTCGATATAAGCCATTACCCAGGCATGACCAATAGTATTTGGTTTAGTCAGTTGTCCAAGTTTGATTGTTTTTACCATATCTCCTTGATAGCCTGAACATGGAACGGCACGTATGCCTGCCATTCGCATCAACTGAGAGATTAAAAGTGAATATCCTTCACAGTTTCCTGTTCGATTATAGAATACGTCGATTGGCATATAGTATGTATTATTTAAAAGACTTTGATATTTGATGTTTCCACTTACCCATTTTACGATTGCGTCTGCCTTTTGGGAATCTGTTGATTTTCCTTCGGTAATTATATTACACAATTTTTGAATGACTGCTCGATCTGCATCAGAACCATATGTAAGTTCTAATCCAAAATCTGGATATTTTTGAATATATATTTCATCTAAATATTGGTAAGTGGCATTCATGAGATTAGGCGAAATTGTATAGGCATATGAGTCGTCTGTGATTGCAGCTTGAATATTTGTATTGTATAAAAATACAAGACTGATAAATAGGACAAATTGCGTTAGGTGGTGAATTGATTTAATTTTTGATTTCCTTTTCATAAGAATCCTCCTTTTAATTATTTCTTTATTATAACTTATTTGAAAATGTTATACAAAGTAAAATATATTTGGATGCAGATAAAATATTTGACGGTATGAATTTATAAAATTATAATCAGAGCATGGATAATAAATGAAACCTGTAATTAGGAGGAAAAAATGAACAAGAATATTACAAAATGTATCGTTGCAATTATGCTGGTTGTTATAGGTGTGGTATCCTTTACCCATTTGGCCCAATATGCATCAGCACCGGAAAATCACAAGTCAACCATTCAGTCGTTGGATGATAAGAAGTCGACCGTATTAGATTTAACTGCGGCGACAACGGCAACATCGGCATTGATCACTTTATTGCCGGGAGATACGGCAACGCCGATCGCAGAGAAAATGACAGATTTAAGTACATATCTGTTAGTTGTGTTATGTGCTATTTTTCTGGAAAAATATCTGGTTACGATTACCGGGTATGCAGCATTTCGATATCTGATACCGGCAGCGTGTATTTTATTTTTGATCAATCTGGCAGCCGATAATGAGACAATCAGGAAATTGGCAAGCAAATTACTCATCTTTGGACTGGCAATCTTTTTTGTGGTGCCGGCCAGTGTCAAAATGTCAGATCTGATTGAGAATACTTATCGTGCACAGATTGAAAGTGCGATGGAAGAGGCAAAAGATACACAAAATATTGTGGGCGATATCAGTGATAGCGAAGAGGACAGTTCAACGGAATCTGCAAATGATACGCAGGGAAGCGGCAGGGAACAGTCCGCTAACAACGATACAACATCCGATAGTGGAGTGTTCGGATTCTTAGATAAAGCAAAGGATGCGATTTCGAATGCGAAGGACAGCGTAAATGATGCTGTTAGCAATGTTGCTATTTCGTCGGAAGAATTAGTGAAAAAAGTAGAGAACACATTGAATCGTTTTATTGAGGCAGTAGCAGTTATGATCATTACTTCATGTGTGATCCCGATTCTGGTGTTGGTGTTCTTCTTCTGGCTGATCAGGATTTTATTAGAAGTAGATGTTACAAAGAGTAAGGTTGTGAGCGGTCTGCTTTCGTCTAAGGAAGAGCATAAAGAATAAACCGGATAATGCAGAATGATAATATCGGTTAACTGTTGAATCGTAAGATGAATTGAATTCATGTATTGAAGAATAACTTGCATTTTTCTTTTGCGTATATAAGGAGTACAATAAAACCAATATGGTGTTTATTAAGATTTCTATATATAAGGAGGACATTATAATGGCAAGAAAAGTAGTGTTAGCAGGAGCATGTCGTACTGCAATCGGAACGATGGGAGGAATGTTAAGTTCTATTCCGGCTCCGGATCTTGGAACAATTGTTGTAAAGGAAGCATTGAAACGTGCAGGGGTAAAACCGGAGCAGGTGGATGAGGTATATATGGGATGCGTTATCCAGGCAGGATTAGGACAGAATCCGGCAAGACAGGCAGCAGTAAATGCAGGAATTCCGGTAGAAGTTCCGGCAACAACCATTAATGTGCTTTGCGGTTCCGGACTTCACTGTGTCAATTTGGCTGCCAAGCTGATCGGTGCAGGTGATGCCGATATTATTGTGGCAGGTGGTATGGAGAATATGTCCAGAGCACCTTATCTGGTACAGAATGGTCGTTTCGGATACCGTATGGGAAATGCACCAATCGAGGATGCAATGATTCGGGATGCACTTACTGATGCGTTTGGCGGATATCATATGGGTATTACCGCAGAGAATATTGCAGAGGATTGGGGACTTACGAGAGAGCAGTTAGATGAATTTGCTGCATGGAGCCAGCAGAAAGCACAGAAGGCGATTGCCGAAGGCAAATTCAAAGATGAGATTGTTCCGGTAGAAGTAAAGCAGAAAAAACAGACGGTTATTTTTGATACAGATGAAGGACCGAGAGCCGGTGTTACGAAGGAGAGCATTTCCGGGCTTCGTCCGGCATTTAAGAAGGACGGCGTAGTAACGGCTGCAAATTCATCCGGTATCAATGATGCTGCCGCAGCAATTATTGTTATGAGTGAAGAAAAAGCGAAAGAATTAGGTGTGACACCAATGGCTACCTGGATTGGTGGAGAATTAGCCGGTGTAGAGCCTCGTATTATGGGAATTGGTCCGGTAGCCGCAACCCGTAAGGTAATGGAGAAGACCGGATATCAGATCGGTGACTTTGATCTGATTGAAGCAAATGAAGCCTTTGCTGCACAGTCTGTTGCAGTAGGACATGATCTTGGTTTTGATATGGATAAGTTAAATGTAAATGGTGGTGCGATTGCACTTGGACATCCGGTAGGATGCTCTGGAACTCGTATTTTGGTTACGCTGCTTTATGAGATGCAGAAACGAAATGCACAGAAAGGTCTTGCAACACTTTGTGTTGGTGGTGGAATGGGAGCTGCCGCTATCGTAGAGAAGTATTAAGATATATCAAGATAATGTAGATTGTATAACAGATGCCGGGTGATGCAATATCATCCGGCATCTTGTGTATACGATGAGCCAAGTGCAGATTCATGCTTGGAAATATGCTATTTGGTGGGTGCATAAAGTGGTAAAGTGTGATATGATGTTCCGTAAACTCAGAATAAAGGATATTGTGTGATGAAAGTATTAGTATTGTCATGTAAGACCGGTGGGGGACATGATGCTGCCGGCAGGGCTGTTGTACAGCAGTTACAGGAGATGGGAGAAGAGGCATATTTATTTGATTATCTGACGTTAGCCGGACAGAAGGTTTCCGACCGGGTAGGTGGAAGTTATGTTGGATTGGTAAAGAGGGTGCCGCTTGTATTCGGATTATTATACCGGATTGGAGCAATTGTAAGCCGTCTGGTTCGAAAATCACCGGTATATTATATGAATGGTCTAATGGCACCATATTTAGATCGATATTTGCAGGAGAATCATTTTGATGCGATCGTGATGCCACATCTGTTTCCGGCAGAGACGATCACATATATGAAACGAAAAGGGATGTCGCTGCCGCTTACGGTTGCGGTGGCAACGGATTATACCTGTATTCCGTTTTGGGGAGAGACAGAGTGTGATTATTATGTGATTCCGTCGGAGAAACACAAACGGAATTTTACGAGGGGACGGATTCACAAAGAACAATTGCTCCCATATGGGATTCCGGTATCGCCGGATATCAGCAGGGGTTGCAGCAGGGAAGAAGCGAGGACAAAGCTTGGAATCACGCATACACAACCAACTTATCTTGTGGTTGGAGGCAGTATGGGTGCCGGACAAATGCAGACATTAGTGCGTCTTTTATTGAAGATGAAGAGGGCAGAGGATCGGGTTATTGTCATCTGTGGTACGAATCAAAGAGTGCGAAAGAAAATGGAACGTCATTTCGGAAAAGAGACAACGATCACGATTGTTGGACAGACGAATCAGATGCCGCTTTATCTGCGGGCATGTGATGTGATCTTTACGAAACCGGGGGGACTGACTTCAACGGAAGCTGCGGTGGCAGAGATACCGATTGTACACACTTCTCCGATTCCGGGTTGCGAGACCGTGAATCGAAGATATTTCCGGAGAAGAGGAATGAGCGTAAGTGGATCGGAAAGTATTGCACAGGTAGTAGAAGGAATCCGGTTGATGGAACAGCCGGAACGCAGGCAGCGTATGATCGAACAACAGAGAACGTATATACCGAAAGATGCGGCACTGCGTATTTGTGAATTTTTAAAGAAAGAGACGAAGGCATGAGACAGAATGTGATAATGATCACAATTGTATATGTTATTGCGGGATATCTGGTGGGAAGTATATTATTTGCATCGCTGTTTACAAAGTGGATCCGGGGAATTGATCTTACAAAAGAGAGCAAAGACGGGAATCCGGGAACTGCAAATGCTTTTATGCAGGGGGGATTTGTGTGTGGTGTACTAGCCTTGGTGTGTGATTTGGGAAAGGGATTTGCACCCGTGTACTTTTATATGAGAGAACCTGCGGCACATCTAGGGATAAGTCTTGTACTGGTGATGATGGCTCCGGTGCTTGGACATGCGTATTCGATCTATCATCATTTTGATGGGGGAAAATGCATTGCAGTCAGTTTTGGGGTATTGCTTGGATTGGTTCCGGACATGGCACCGGTATTATTGTTGGCATTTTTCTATATTTTGTTTTCTATTTTGCGGATCCGGCCGCACAGCAGGAGAACATTTGCAGCTTTTATAGCATCGAGTGTGGCATCTTTCTTCTGCCTGAAAGAGAAAATGATCGTGGCAGCGATGTGTATGATGTCATTTGTTGTATTGCATAAACATGCGGTACAGGAGCGCAGACAGATTGTGGGGGAGATGGAACAGGAAGAACTTAGGAGGTAAAGAACATTGAATGAGAATTCAATATATAAAAAGGCATTGATGCTGGCAGTACCGATGATGATTCAGAACGGGATTACCAATGCAGTCAGTCTTGTAGATAATCTGATGGTAGGAAGTCTTGGCACAGAGAGTATGACAGGTGTTTCCATTGTCAGTCAGTTGTTATTTGTATTTTTCTTAGCTATATTTGGAGGTTTGTCGGGTCCCGGTATCTATGGGGCGCAGTATTTTGGAAGGGGTAATAAAGAGGGATATCAGAATGTATTCCGTCTGAAGATGTGGATTGCTGCAGCTATTACGTTGGCTGGTCTGGCAGCATTTTTGGTGGCAGGACAGTGGATGATCGGTTTGTATCTTCACGGCAATGGCGGCAATATCAATGCACAGGAGACTATGCAGCATGGATTGGATTATCTGCATATCATGTTATGGGGACTGATCCCGTTTTCTATCACACAGGTATACGCAGGAAGTCTCAGAGAGTTGGGAGAGAGTGTAAAACCAATGGTAGGCGGAATCTGTTCAGTTGTAGTGGATGTTGTGTTTAATTATCTCCTGATCTATGGTAAATTTGGATTTCCTCGGTTGGAGGTAAAGGGAGCGGCTATTGCAACAGTACTTGCAAGAATTGTGGAAATGATAGTTGTGATATCCTGGACACAGATTCGAATTGAGAAATATCCGTTTCTTCAGAATGTATATCGAACATTGTTGTTCCCACTGAGTGAAATGTGGGTTGTTATTCGTAAGGGTCTGCCAATCTTCTTTAACGAGTTTTTATGGTCCGGCGGTATTGCAGCATTGACACAGTGCTATTCCATGAAAGGACTTCAGATTGTAGCAGGATTGAATATTTCAAATGCGATCTGCAATCTGTTAAACGTGGTGTTTGTGGCAATGGGAAATGCAGTCGGCATTCTGATCGGACAGTATTTGGGTGCATCCCGGTTTGAGGATGCGAAAAAAGGTTCTCATAAGCTGATGTGGTTTACTGCAGGACTTTGTATTATATTAACGGTGATATTAGTTTCACTTTCGAAAGTATTTCCAATGTGTTATGATACGACTGATGAAGTGCGACAGCTTGGACAGTGGTTTATTGTGATCACGGCATTGTTCTTCCCGGTACAGGGATTTTTGAATGTGCTGTATTTTACTCTGCGCTCCGGTGGCAAGACAATGATCACATTTTTATTTGACAGTGTGTTTACCTGGGTAGTAGCAGTAAGCCTTGCATTTGTCCTATGTAAGTTTACCGCACTTCCGATTCTGGCGATCTATACAATTGTGCAGGCAGCAGATTTTATTAAGGTATTGGTGGGATATGTGCTTGTGCGAAAAGGAGTCTGGATTACCAATCTGGTAGAGGAATAACGTAAGGTAGTAATAGAGGTTAGGGCAATGGCATTTACAGATCATACCAAAACAGAAAAGACAATTAAAGTTTTTGTGATTCACCTTGTGATTGCAATTGTGATCGCATTTATTGTGGCAGCAGGATTGATTTCTTATGTGATTACAATGCATTCAGCAAATGAGATGCAGAATAAGGTAGTAAAATTAATTCACTCCAGCAACCGTCAGCAGATTGATAACGTGAATCTGTATTTAGAGAAGGTGGAAGATACGGCAGCTTTGTTTTTCTCGGATGCAAGTTATTATGAGTATGATGCAACGTCTGCGTCTGCCGATGAATTTGAACGTATTCAACAGGAAAAGGTGTTGCAGAAGAGAATAGAAGATCTCAGTGTACTGCAGAATTTTTCCGATTTTGGAATCGTTTATTCAAATGATACAACGGTGGGATGGATTTCCAATACGATTGTACAGATGTTTTCAGAAGGTGGATTATATGATTACATGGACAGCCAGATTACGGATGACAGGACGGAGTCCGGGTGGTTTTTTGATTATGACAAATGCTACGACCGAGTGTACTATGTGAAACGATTGAATGAGAATGCAATTTTGGTAACGGCTTTTTATAGCAGGGAATTGGATTCGATCTTTACCGTGCCGGAAGGAATGGAACAGCTGAAGATCTATCTGGTGGATGACAAGGGAATGATATTATATGCAGATGATACGGATTCAATCGGACAGGATGCAAAGAAGAAGATTCCGGAACTGGATCTTCAGTCAGAAGATTATCAGATTATCGGAAATGACCATGTTGTGATCAAAGGATTATGTAAGAATGACTGGAGTGTAGTCTGCACGATTCCAACAGATGTGATATTTGCGGAGGAGAACCAATTTGCACGTTATTCTGCGGTTGTTTCCGTCGCAACAATGTTTGTAATTATAATGCTTGGTATTATTGTATCATTTCAGGTGTCAAAGAGAACGGATCATATATTTACATATATTACAAAACGGGCAGATTATGATCAACTGACACAGCTATTGAATAAGACCTCCTATCGGGAATTAGTGGAGGTTAATCTGACGAAAGCGGCATTGGATGTACAACATGTTTTTGTAATGTTAGATATGGACAATTTTAAGTTGGTAAATGATATGTTAGGTCATCAGTCAGGGGATGAAGTGTTACATAAGGTGGCAGAAGTGTTTCGGGAGATCTTTGATAACAACGCAGTGATTGGAAGGGTTGGCGGAGATGAATTCTCCATTTATATACCATATGCCAAGATGACACCGGAAACGGCAAGAGCAGATGTCGAGAAAAAGTTACAGCATCTGTTTGAACGGTTTGCAACGGATATCTCTTCGAACTATAAGGATTGTAAGCTTGCGTTATCGGCAGGTGTATATCAGACATGGCAGAGAATGGCGCTGACCTATGAAGAAATGTATCAAAATGCAGATAAGGCATTATATGTCTCAAAGCGTAACGGTAAGAATCAATATAATTGGTACGAGGATGGAGAGAAACTATGAGACGAGGAAAGCAATGGAAACGGATCATCAGCCTATTATTGTGCACAGTGATATTGTTGCAGACCGGCTGTACTTCTAAGGAAAATAAGGTAGTGTATGATGCAGATGTATCCATCAAATGCTCCTGGTGGGGGAATGATGACAGACATCATTATATGTTAGAGGGGATTGACAGATTCATGGATATGACCAATCAGCATATTCAGGTAATCAGCAGTTATGGCAATTGGGGCGGCTATGAGAATCGAATGCGTATCTACATGAAGTCACATAATACGCCGGACGTGATGTTGATCAATTATTCATGGATTGAACAATATGCGTCGGAAGAGGATGGATTCTATAATTTATACGATCTGGCAGATGTCATTGATCTGGATAATTATACGAAGGATGAATTAAAGTTTGGTGAAGTAGATGGAAGACTGAATGCAATTCCGATCTCTTTTAATACACCGATGTTTTATTATAATAAGTCGTTATATGAATCCTATGGCTTAGAGATTCCCAAAACATGGGAAGATCTGTTTGCGGCAGCAGAGGTTATGAAAAAGGATGGTATATATCCGCTGGGGGCATCAGAGAAACATGTATTTTTTCTGTTAGTCGCATACTATGTGCAAACGACAGGAAAATCGGTGATCGGTGAAGACGGAACGGTGCAGTTGAATCAGGAAGATATCGGATATATATTGGATTTCTATAAGCAGTTGATTGGTGACAAAGTCTTAATGCCGATCGATCAGTTTACAAGAAATGCATTTTCAAACGGAAAGGCTGCCGGAACTCTGGCGTGGATCAATGATGCAGGTAATTATTGTAATCCGTTAAAGGAGGCAGGAAAAGAGGCAGTAGTCGGGCAATATTTGTGTGCAACGGATGCAAAGGCATTTGGCTGGTATGTAAAGCCGGCAACCATGTATGCGATCAGTGCAATTACGGAGCATCCAAAAGAAGCAGGACAATTGTTAAATTATCTTCTGAATAATAAAGATATGGCATTGCTTCAGGGAACGGAGAAAGGTATACCGATCAGTGATGCGGCAAGGGATACGTTAACACGCAAGAATATGTTGAATGGGTATGAAAAACAGGCAGATGACATGAGGGAACAGAATGCCGATGAACTGGAGGTAATGCCATCCGCGTTAGAAAATGAGGATGTGTACGATGTATTCAAAGTCAATGCAGACTATTATCTGTATGATAAACTGTCGAGGGAAGAGGTGGTAGAGAAGATTTACGAAGCCTATCAGAAGGTGCGACCGCAGATTAGGCTACAGAAAGATTAACAGAAATTTAACAAAATCGGTTTTGACATATGGTTAGCCTGGTGTTATACTCCAACCGTATGTTAAGACAGATGGAGGTGATTTTTATGGATAGTTGTGATAGTCACGGGCGAAGTAACTGGTACGATGTATCAGACATGAACGGTTTCGGGATGATTGAATCTGCGTGGTTGCAACCATCCGTAAGAATTGCTGTGTAATAGATGATGATAATTACAGATTATATGAAGAAAGATCAAGAGAAGTTTTGATCCTGTCATTATCAGGTAAGATGAATAGAATGTCATGTCATAGATACACCGTATCAGAATCTGAGTCCATGTAAGAGAGCAACCCGTGGATGCGTTTGAAGTAGATTCAAACGGTGTATTTTTTGTGCGCTTTTTTGCAGAAAGGACGAGACATGGCAAAAGAAATTTTAAGAGAAAATCAATATGTAGAAGAGTTAATTACAATCATTCGAAGTGGATTATCCGAAAAAGAATTGTTAGATCGCATTTCGGATTATCATGATAACGATATTGCAGAGGCAATTACACAGATCAAGCCGGAAGAACGGAAACGCTTGTATCCAATCCTTGGTGTAGAGCGTGTGGCAGATATTTTTTCTTATATAGAAGATGCGGAAGTGTATTTTAATGAATTGCCGATCGAGAAGGTGGCAAGGGTTGTATCGGAGATGGAGCCGGATGATGCGGTAGATCTGTTAGCGGAGTTAGACGAGGAGAAACGGCAGAAGATCGTTACCATGTTAGACCGGGATGCCATGGATGATGTGCAGATGCTCCTTTCGTATGATGAGGATGAGATTGGTAGTTGTATGACGACCAATTACATTGTGATTCAGAATACACTCACCATTCGTCAAGCAATGCGTGAATTGGTAGTACAGGCAGGAGAAAATGATAACATCCAGACGATCTATGTGGTGGATGACCAAGAGGTCTTTTATGGCGCAATTGATCTCAAAGATCTGATCGTGGCAAGAGAGTATGAGAATTTGGAGGATCTGATCAGCCGGTCTTATCCGTATGTGTTGGATCATGAACAGATCAGTGATTGTATTGAACAGATTAAGGATTATGCAGAGGATTCCATTCCGGTGTTACGGGAGGATGGACATATTGTAGGAATCATTACCGCACAGGACATCGTGGAAGTTGTGGATGATGAGATGGGTGAAGACTACGCGAAGTTAGCCGGTTTGACAGCAGAGGAAGATCTTAATGAGACAACCTTAGACAGTATGAAAAAGCGTCTGCCATGGCTGATCATTTTGCTGTTCCTTGGTATGGGGGTATCAAGCGTGGTTGGTGCATTTGAGACTGTGGTTGCCATTATACCGATTGTAATGTGCTTTCAGTCTTTGATCTTAGATATGGCAGGTAATGTAGGAACACAGTCACTTGCGGTAACAATCCGTGTTCTGATGGATGAGAATTTATCAACGAAACAGAAAGTAACGTTGGTGATCAAGGAAATGCGTGTCGGTCTGTTGAATGGCTTGTTCCTTGGAATCATGGCATTGTTATTCATTGGATTGTATGTATATTTCTTCAAGCATTATGCACTTGGTACAGCATTTATGGTATCCGGATGCGTGGGCGTGTCTTTGGTTGGTGCAATGGTGGTATCAAGCCTGGTGGGAACACTGATTCCAATCTTTTTCAAGAAGATTCATGTTGATCCGGCTGTTGCATCCGGACCGTTGATCACTACGATCAATGACTTAGTGGCGATCGTTGTCTACTATGGTCTGGTGTGGATCGTGTTGATCAAATTATTCCCGATTGCAGGCTAAAATGCTACCGGAATCCTCATTTTTATGGTACAATAAACAGATAAGCGTTCGCATAGAGTGCGAGATCATATAGAAGGAGTATATTCAGGGGTTTGTACAGAAAGTGAGGAAGTGTATGAAGAAAATGGGGATGAAAGGCAGGTTGATCGTAATTGTCGTACCTGTCATTTTAGCAATTATGATTGCGTTTTTTGCGTTGTCAAGGAACCAGATCGTGAAGCTTGCAACAGAGAAGTTAAATGCAGATTCGAAGATGTATCAGGAGGATATCACCGGATGGGCGGAACAGATATTATCTGAGTTACAGGTGTATTCAGATGCGATTGATGATGGAGTATTTCGAAATGATGACCAGATCTTAACTTATCTTGAGACTTCCATGGGACGAAATGATGCCTATCCGAATGGTGTGTATATGGGAGATGATACAGGGGTATATTTAGATGGTTCCGGCTGGGTACCGGATGATGACTGGGTATTAGTAGAACGTGATTGGTATTTAGAGGGTAAGGATCATGATACGATCGCATTTGGAGCACCATATTATGATTCGTTGTCAAAGCAGATGTGTGTCAGTGCGTCAGTGCGGATTCAGAATTCGAAGGCAACCAGAGTCATGGCGGCAGATGTGTATCTTGATTATGTATGTGGACTGATGCAGGATATCGAAAAAGGAATTGACGGAACGGCTATGCTGGTAGATAAGGAAAGCCGGAAGATATTGGCACATTCGGATGAGAATTTGATGGATAAGGCATTGACGGATTCAGATCTGGATTCTTTATATGGTAATATTTCTGCATATTTATCGAAAGGATCAACGGATGCGGTTGCTGTAAAAGGAGATGCAGGAACCTATTATGTATGTGTAGAGAACATTAGTGGAACGGACTGGTGTCTGGTAACGAGCGTGTCGCAGAGAAAGGTATTGAGTGATCTGCACTGGTTAGAGTTTGTGATGCTATTGATCGCACTTGTGGCAGCGGCAATCCTTACAGTATGTCTGATCCGGGTGACAAATGGAGTGGTAAGACCGGTTCAGCAGGTGACGAATGGACTTTCACAGGTCGCAGACGGTGATTTTACGCATGATGTTGTTGTCACCGGTTCAAATGAGCTGGCACAGATGGAAAACAGTATGCAGAATTTTGTTGAGAACATGCGGGAGATCATCCGGGAGTTGACGAAGACCTCCGAGTGGATGAATAGCCAATCTAAGGTAAACGGAGTTGCATCTGCAAATTTATTGACATCTTCGCAGGAACAGGAAGAAGAGATGCATATATTACAGGCATATGCGGAAGGATTGATTGAGACATCGAATGAAGTATCGGAGAAAATGACGACACTTGCAAATGTGATTCACAATACCAGAAATGAAGGTACACAGGCAGGCAACCTGATGAAGGAGACTGCAAATGCGTCGAAAGCCGGACAGACAGCATTAGGGGATATTGGTGCCAGTATGCGTAAGATCGAGACAACGACATTTTCTCTGGCAGACCAGATCAAGGAAACATCGGATGCGATTGATAAGATCAATGGTATGGTAACGTTGATCATGGAGATTACAAGTCAGACGAATCTGTTATCACTGAATGCTTCGATTGAGGCTGCAAGAGCAGGGGAAGCCGGCAGAGGGTTTGCTGTGGTTGCAGAAGAGATTGGAAAGCTTGCAGTAGATAGTGAACAGGCGGCAACGGATATCGCGAAGATCACGCAGGAGATCCGTGATACGATGGAGAAAGCAAATTTCCACATGGAAGAGAGTGTAACGGAAGTAAAGAACAGTGCAGGAAAAGTAAATGCGGCATCCGATACATTCCGTAGTGTTTTTGACAAAGTTGGCGAGGTGGATTCCCTGGTACATCATATGGTAGATATGATCGCACAGGTAGATACGGATGCATCTGCTACAGTAGAGATGACGGACAACCAGTTAGAGGTTGCACAGGAGATTACCGTTTCTGTAGAGAAGTTACAGACTTGTGCAGAGAGTGTAGCAGAGAATAGTAATCAGGTGGCAGAGAGTGCGAACGTATTAGAACAGCAGGCACAGGATCTTACACAACGTATGAATCAATTTCAAGTATAATAGAATGTGACTGAGAAATAATTTAATATAGAATGAATACTTAATTCATATGCAGGGTTGCATATTGCAAGAGAGTATACAATGGGACGATCAGAAAAGAAAATAACAGTTGATCATTCAGTAGAACAAATGTTTGCAAAGGCTGTTGGAATTGATTGAAAAAAGACTATATTCATGATAAGATTATAATGGATGCTACCATAACGGAAGGCGGTTGGCCCTCTACGGAGGGACTGTGACCCTCTGATTACATAGAACCCCGAATGGGAATCAACGGAAAGGAGGGCTGAGCCTTATGAGTATTATTGATTTTATCGCAGTAGTGAGCTTTGGCTTAACCTGCTTTGGATTAGGATATTCCTTTGGTAAAGATAATAATAAGACGCAGAAATAGCCGCCCCGGTCCTGAGAAAACTGAGCGGCTTTTCTAAAGCTTAACATTTAGTATCGGGCCAACCGTCTATCGGTGGCATCTTTTCTACTAATAATATAACATGACGGTTTCTTAATTTCAAGAGAAAACCTATATTTATTGGGAACTGCTGATAAATAATATGTTATTTATTCTGTGTTTATCCCACTTTAATTGAAAAATTTATTTTTTTTGTTGGAACATGGCAGATAGATCTTCCTGCAGTTCGTTAATCTCATCTTGAAATAAAGAAACATCTTTTGGGATAGTATCTTGACTGCCGAAAGTGATGATATTTTGCTACTAAAAATCCTGAAAATATTGTGGATAGCTTAAAATGTACATAAAGAAATGTGCGATTTAGAACAAAAATCGAAAGACAAGGAGAAATACATTTGACGGTGAAATTTCATTGTGATATATTGTAAATAATATGCAAGAAAGGACTTGACAGAAACAGGTGATGAAGGAGACTTTAAGCAAAGCAAAGCAAAGCAAAGCAAAGCAAAGCAAAGCAAAGCAAAGCACTAACTAACGGTGCTTTATTTGTCGACTTCAATATTTGTGTGTCTTGTCGGAAAGAACGGGTAAGCCGGTTCGCTATATCAGAGGTATTCTGATATAGCGGACTGGCTTTTTTGTCGTACATTCAAAGAAGATGTCGATATCCGAATCTTTGGACGGTTCTAATGCTTGTCTATTATATGAAAGATCAGGAGGAAAAGGGAATGAAAAATCTACGAAAGATCACGGCATTATTGCTTATGGCAGTGATGGTAGCAGGAATGCTTGTAGTACCGGGAGGTAATGTACAGGCAGCCAAGAAGAAGGTACAGTTAAGTAAGAAGACGGTAACATTAGAGGTAGGAAAAAAGGTTACTTTGAAGCTTAAGAATGCACCGAAGAAGAAAAAGATCACATGGAGCAGCAACAAGAAAAAGATTGCCAGTGTCAGCAAGAAAGGTGTTGTTACTGCAAAGAAAGCCGGTAAAGCAAACATCACTGCGAAGGTGAGTGGCAAGAAATATGTATGTAAAGTGACAGTAAAGAAAAAGGCAAAACAGGATACACCGGATGATATCATTTTGAAAAACACAAAAGGAAAAAATGCCAAAGACGGATTTGTTGCCGGTCAGACTTTTGACTCTATTTCCGGGGCGACAATAACTAGCGTTGGCATTGGCAATCTTATTTCCGCAGGAACAGAATGCCTTTTAAAAGTTCTTGATGGACAGGAG
>JBNMIW010000015.1:0-16038 GCA_050873485.1 Lachnospiraceae bacterium
CGGAACTATCGGTATATACCCCTGCTACATATCCGATTACTTCTTCTACCTCATCTTCATATAATCTTGGTTTTTGATCGCGAATAGAATAATAGCGAACGACTTCTTTATCATGGATTGTCTCACATTTGCGTTTTGCAATGAACAGACAGCCGGAAGCTAATATGATACAGTTTTCGCTTAAATGCGGCGTGCGGTCATTTGCAATCAGCAGTATATCATAGGGACTGTAGATGGGCATATAATGATCGCATTTTAATTTTATTCCGATAAAGATTTTTGAACGAATAGAGGAAGGAATTTCGCTAATGTCGATCAGGGAATAGTCAGAGGTCATTTTTAAGTTCCCGTTTGGTAAGAGGTTTGGTTGCATGACATTCAATAAATGCCGCCGGTTCGGACGCTGCATCTGCAATTCCTGGTGTTTAATAAACCAATGAATCAGATATTGAACATGTTCCGGCAGATTTCTTGTAATCTGGATAGAATCTCTGGTTGCGGTATTAATGGTTTCGCAGCCGACTAATTCATCAATACTGATATGAAATGCCTTGGCTAATGCTATGATGGTAGATAATTTGCAGTCTTTTACATTTCCGTATAGTATGGAATTCAAAGTATTCAATGAGATATCAGCTTCTTCAGCAATCTCGCGTATGGTAATATCTTTTTGCGATACATATAGATCAATGTTCTTTCGTAAACTGTCCATATAATCATCACTTGATGTGACTAATTCTTTTGAAAGTAATTGTAAACGCTTTTCTTCCAATTGTATAACCCTCCCTGATATTCAACCGATAAACGTCAATAATATTAATTTAGCATTTGAAATGGATTTTGTCAAATTGTATATGAAATCTTTACCAAGATTTAAATGAGTAGCGGTATATGTGCAATGTTATTGTATGCCTAAAGTATGCATTGTGCTGCAAGATGTATATATGATATACTTACGTTGATGCTTATAGGATATTAAAAGTACAAAGGAGATGGATGAGGATGAATTGTTTACATGTACCGAATATATGGATGCCGAAGACAGAGAGTGACCTTTATAAGTGGTCGGTTGTGGCATGCGATCAATATACTTCTCAACCGGAATATTGGAGAGAAAGTGAAGAGATTGTAGGGGATGCACCGTCTACATTACATATGATCCTGCCGGAGGTATATTTAGGAACGGAGCAGGAAGAAGAGAAAATCGATCGTATTCACAATGTGATGGATTCTTATCTTGCAGATGGAACTTTGCAAAAGTTACCAAAAGGATTTATGTTAGTAAAGAGAAGTTTTGATAAACAAAACAGCAGACTTGGATTGGTTGTTGAGGTTGATCTTGAGACTTATGAATACAAGAGAGGCTCAAAGAGTCTGATCCGTCCGACGGAGATGACGGTAGAAGAGAGAATTCCACCGCGTTTGAAAGTAAGACAAACGGCAAGCGTGGAACTCCCTCATATTATGTTGCTGATCGATGATCCGGATTGTTCGATCATTGAACCTCTTTTTGCAAAGACGGAGGCGCTTGAGAAGGTATATGATACAGATCTGATGCAGAAGGGCGGACACATTTCCGGATGGTTGATTCCGGAGGGTGAAGTAACTGCGGATGTTATGAACCGGATTGAGCAGTTGGCAGATCCGGCGGCGTTTCGGGATAAATATAAAGTAAATGGAGATTGTCCACTCCTGAATCTGGCGGTAGGAGATGGCAATCATTCCATGGCAACGGCGAAGGCAGCCTGGGAAAATATCAAGAAAGACTTGACGGAAGAAGAACGAAAAGTGCATCCGGCGAGATTCTGTCTTTGCGAAATTGTGAATGTACACGATAGAAGCTTAGAAATTGAACCGATTCATCGTGTATTATTTGGCGTACAGGAAGATGATTTTTTAGCAGCGATAATTACTTATTATGAAGAACATGGATGCACAGCAAATGTGTATAAGGAAAAAAGAGAACCTTATGCGGATATGGAACGGCATGTATTCTCAATATATTGTGGACTGGATATTCAGTGTGTAGAAGTAGTACATCCTGCATGGGGAATTGCAGCAGCTACGATCCAGAATTTTTTAGATGATTATCTGTTGCAGCATCCGGAATGCAAGATTGATTATATTCATGGAATAGACACAGTAGAAGAATTGTCAAAACGCGAGGGTAATATTGGAATTTTATTACCGGAGGTGAAAAAAGAAGACCTGTTCATTGGGGTTGTGAAGGATGGTGTTCTTCCTCGAAAGACATTTTCTATGGGAGAAGCAAATGAAAAGAGATATTACATGGAATGTAAGAAGCTGACGGTATAAGACGAACATAATTGACGGGAAATAATTACAAAAAAACTTTAAAATTCTGACAATATATGATATAATATATCTATCGACAGAGAAATTAAGCTGCGTCGGATTTATATGCAGAAAAGTTGTCGCAATGACCTGACTGCATAGAGAATAGCTGAATTTGTTAGGCAGAAAGAAGGTATGGGTTATGGGTAAGCAGATCATTATTTCAGTGGGAAGAGAATTTGGTAGTGGCGGTCATGAGATTGCAGAGCGCCTGGCGAAGCATTATAATATTCCGTTATATGATAAGGAGATATTTGATCATGTACAGGAAAAGGGGTCTATTAATGCAGATGTAGCCAAATATTTTGACGAGAAACCGGTGAATCCAATCTTTTATCCGGTATCAATGGATGGAAGTTATCTTCCGTTAGAGCAAACAGTGGCGAATCATATATTTGATTTCATACGCACAAAAGGTGACAAGGAAAAGGAATCTTTTGTCATTGTAGGAAGATGTGCAGAGTATGTACTGAGGGATAATCCGAATGTAGTCAGTATATTTATCTTAGGGGACAAGGATGTAAAACAACGTCGTGTCATGAAGAAGTATCAATTAGAGGAGAAGGCAGCATTGAATCGGATGCGTAAGGAAGATAAGATGCGTAAGACGTATCATAACTTTTATGCAGATGGTAAATGGGGCGATTCCAGAAGTTATGACATATGTGTGAATAGTTCTACACTTGGAATTGATAAGACGGTAGAATCATTGATTGCATACATAGATCAATTTTTAGCATAAGTGCCGGAATACATTTGTCAATATGTGAATGAACAGGATCGGATCAGATAACTGACCGGTCCTGTTTTGATGTTCAAAGACAGTGAAAAACGGATGTTTATAACATATTTTTATAGACAAGAGAATTTAAAAACAGTATCATATAAGATAAGATGAGTTGCTTAGATAATGGCAGAAAGGATAATAATTTACCAAAAGGAAAAGACAATGATAGATTGGGAGAATTATCATAACGGAGAGGGTTTTGTGCCCTATTATGAGAGAAGATTTAAAAAGGATGTAGTCAGTTTCCTGAAATGGATCTGTCTGGCATTTTTAACCGGATTTGTAGTCGGAGGAGCAAGTAGTGCATTCTCATTTGTGCTTACACAGGTGACGGAATTTCGAATGAAACATTTATGGGTGTTTTTCGGTTTACCACTTGCAGGAGTTATAATTGTTTTTTTATATAAGTGGATTGGTAAGGAAGATGGAGGCACAAATCAGGTGTTTTCTACGGTGAAGGCACAGGATGAAGTACCGTTTCGGTCTGCGCCGCTCATATTTATTACAACGGCACTGACACATCTGGTAGGTGGATCCGCCGGGCGGGAAGGCGCAGCAATTCAACTTGGAGGCAGTATCGGTAATCAGTTGGGACGCTGGCTCAGGCTTGATGAGGAAGATATGCATGTGATTGTTATGTGTGGAATGAGTGCAGCGTTTTCTGCGTTGTTTGGAACTCCGATGGCGGCAGCGGTATTTGCATTAGAAGTAGTTAGTGTGGGTGTTATGTATTATACGGCATTAATGCCTTGCATGATATCTTCGTTGATCGCATCTAATTTTGCAGCGAATCTTGGAATTCATCCGGAAATGTTCCATGTGAAAGGAATACCGGACCTCACAATATTAACCGGAGTTAAAATGGGCGTGATTGCACTTGGATGTGCATTGCTTAGTACAATATTTTGTATTGCATTGAAACAGACGAATGCGGTATTTCAAAAGTACTTGAAGAATCCATATGTAAGAATTGTATTGGTTAGTTTGCTTATTATTGTATTAACAATATGTCTGCATACGACAGATTATATGGGAGCCGGTACCAATATTATTGCGGAGGCAATTGAGCATGGCAATGTGAATCGTCTGGCATTTTTGTGGAAGCTGATATTAACGGTTTTAACAATGCGTGCAGGGTTTCGGGGCGGTGAGATCGTACCGTCATTTTGTATAGGTGCAGCACTCGGTTGTGAATTGGGACAAGTGGTAGGAATTTCCCCTTCTCTTTGTGCGGCAGCGGGAATGGTTGCGGTATTCTGCGGTGTAACAAATTGTCCGATCACCTCTATATTGATCGCATTTGAGTTGTTTGGCTTTGATGGAGTGTCCTATTATCTGATCGCGGTATCAATCAGCTATGCGGTATCTGGTTACTATAGTCTCTATAAGGATCAAACGATTGTATATTCTAAATACAAAGCCAAATATGTTAATAAGCATACAAGATAGAACGGGACAAAATGATTATGTAAAATATGGATGTTTCGACTATGAAACAGGAATGAGAGGATTGTGCGTATGAGTAATAAAATGCTGGATGCAAAAACGGAAATTGAGAAAGCGGTAAAGGGAAAAGAAGAGGTAGTAGAAAAGGTATTGGCAGCAATGCTTGCGGGTGGACATGTGTTGCTAGAGGATATTCCGGGTGTTGGAAAGACGACATTGGCAATGGCAATTGCAAAAGCAATGTCTTTAAGTTATCGGAGGGTGCAGTTTACGCCGGATGTTCTTCCGAGTGATATTGTCGGATTTTCCATGTATAACCAGGAGACGAAGAACTTTGAGTATCAGGCAGGAGCGGTTTTGTGTAATTTGTTTTTGGCAGATGAGATCAACCGTACTTCGCCTAAGACACAATCTGCTCTGTTGGAGGTAATGGAAGAAGGAACTGTGACAGTGGATGGAGTGACAAGAAATTTGCCGGATCCATTTACTGTAATTGCGACAGAGAATCCATTAGGATCCTCCGGAACACAAATGCTTCCGGAATCGCAATTAGACCGTTTTATGGTATGTTTATCAATGGGATACCCGGAACATGGGGCAGCAGTTGACATTTTGAAAGAAAACGCAGGACGGCCGCTATCTAAGATAACGGAAGCGGTATCTGTCGATGAACTGATTGCATTGCGCAAACAGACCAATGACATGTATGTGCATGATTCAATATATGAATATATCGTAATACTTGTGGAAGAGACAAGAACGAATCCGGATTTTGCAATGGGCGCAAGTCCACGGGGAAGTATCGCATTACTTCGCATGGCGAAAGCAATGGCTGTGTTATATGGCAGGGAATATGTGACGCCGGAGGATATCCGTAATGTATTTGTAGATGTTTTGGGACATAGAGTGAAACTTAGTACAAAGGCACGGGCAGAAGGAAAGAATGTGAAACGGGCACTCGAGGATCTGTTTCAGGGAGTGAAAGTGCCAAGAACGTGAGAGGACAGGTTGTAATAAGAGAAGGTGATCTTGGATTGTAATCCGAAAGGAAGGGATATAGAATGTTGCGAATCCGTAATGTGTTGCGTTATCTGATCGCAATTGGATTAAACATTTTTGTAATGCTTGCATTACACAGTTATATTAATTTTGTTTTGCTGATCGGAATGATTGTGTTTCCTGTGTACAGTATTTATGGAACATATAAGGTGAGCAGGAATGTGAAAGTTCATTTGCGTGCTCCACTGGATACAATGACCAAATCAGAAGAATTTTTTGTGTATATAGAGGTGGAGAATCCAACCTGGTTTCCGCTTGTTAATGCCACCTTATCATTGGAGATAGATAATACATTTTATAAGCATTTTGGGCAGCATGAATTGAATATACCGGTTCGGGCACATCATACAACAGAGGTATCTTATCCGATCGTGATGGAGCAGTGTGGGCGATTTCATATGTCAGCGGATCGGCTGAACTGTATGGATCTTCTTGGAATCTATGTTACCGGGATTTTGGTAGAGTGTGAGGCAGAGTGTATGATATTACCGGCTGGTGCGGAGCGGGAACAGGAAGCCGGAGCGTTGTATCAAAGGGGCGTATCAGAGGCAATGGAGAGTAGGGAAAAGGGATATGATTTCTCAGATGTTAGCGGAATCAGAGAATATATTCCCGGAGATAAGCTACAGAATATACATTGGAAATTATCATCTAAAAAAGATCAATTAATGGTCAAAGAACGAGTCAGCGTATCAGCGATGCAATTGCATGTTCTGATAGAATTGATGAATGATGAACGGATGCAGTTAGAGAGTGTATTGGAGTTAACGGATAGCATAACAAAAGCATTTGTAAAGCAGAATCTTCCGTTTACGGTGCATTATTTTAGCGTGAAACGTGCGCAGCTTTGTGAAATATATATTGGAAATGAGCAGGAACGAAAAGAATGGCTTAAGATGATGTTATATGATGTCTGCTATGAGAAGGAACAACGGGCGAAAGAGTTGTTTCAAAAGGAGTATTCGTCCGTGGGACATTATCTTTATATTGGACCGGAAACAGAAGAGGTGCAGGATGAGATTGTGGGCACACACAATACCGCAGCTGTTCTGGTGTAGAATTTGAATGAAAATCAGAGGAAGGGTGTACATGTTCGGAAGAAAGAAAAAGGAGCAAGTCCATAAAGAGGATTATATGCTTGCGGAAGGGATTTATTTAAGACCGCCGGTGATGAATATCGGGAATATTGTGTACAGTTGTTTTTTGCGTTCACTGATCGCATTTTTTCTTGTGTTAGGATCTGTGGGTGGATTTCTTTCTGCGTTAGATCTTTCATATAATTATGTTATCGTGATCATAGCGTATTTATTATTATCCTTATACTTTTCATTTTTGTATGCACTATCAAAGTTCTTTTACAGAGATATAGGATATATAATCTTTTTTGGTGTGTTTATCGTTGCGATTTATTTATTTCGGATTCATGCCAATTCAGGACTGTATGTTGTGGTGAACCGGGTGCTGGTTCGAGCCAGAACATTTTTTAATCTGCCGGGTGTGCGGGAATATGAGGTACAGATTGATAACGATTATCTGACGGTGGCAATTATGGCGATTTTTGTAGGTATGGTGTTGATCATCATATTGAATATATGGCTGTATTCGAGAATGAGTCTTATCTGGGCTGTGCTGCTTACATTTCCGCTGTTGATCATTCCTTTATATATGAAACTGACTCCGGATGTGTTTTATATTTTACTATTGGCAATTGGATATTTAATGGTTGTGGTGTTCAAAGCGAATGGTCATTATCTTGCCTTTGCATGGGATAAACCATTCCGCTTTCGGAGAAAACGGATTATATATTCGCAGGATGCAGGGGTGTTTCACAATGTTCTGTTTACAGCCGGAGGATTTTTGATCTGTATAGTTTTTGTTCTACAGATATTGGTTGCACCTGCAACTTTTGATGGTAGATTTAAGACGGATACATTGCGTGAAAGAACAGCAGATGTGCTTGGTAATTTTGTAATGATGGGATTTTCCAGTTTTTATAACCAGTATGCTTCGGTTGGTGGTATGAGTGGAGGAAAATTGGGAGGCGTATCGAATGTCCGCCCGGACTATCTGACAGACCTTGTAGTAACTTATAGACCGTATAGCAATCAGACGGTTTACTTAAAGGGATACACCGGATCAATTTATACGGAAAATGAATGGACAAATGAATATTTACAGAATGCCAATGTGGAAGAGGATCAGGAAGATTTTGAAGATGAGAGCATGAAGATTGAAGCCACACAGTTAAAGAGAGAAAGTGGAAAATATCATGCATCCGGTGTTATGAAGGTGAAGAATGTGGCGGCGGATAGTTCGTATCTGTATTATCCATACTATACAGAGTTACCGGATTATACGGTATATAATAATCATAGGATGTTTGCAGGCAGTCAGGGTTTAAAAAGGCTCGAAACGCAGTCATACACCTATTATCCGCAGATGATATGGGATGATCGGATAGGAGCGCAGACACCGGAGTCTATGGACGTTTCTGCCGTCAATTCTGATTTCCTGGATGTTCCGGAAAAGAATCAGAAAGTGATCCGGGCAGAATGTGATAGGATAGGATTAAAAGATTCTATGTCGGTCAATGAAATTACAGATATGGTGACACAATATTTTCAAGATAATATTCCGTATACATTAAGTCCGGGTGCGACACCTAAGGGCGAAGATTTTATTAATTACTTTTTAACCAAGAATCGAAAAGGGTATTGCGCTCATTTTGCATCGGCAGCAACTTTGATCTTTCGGGAGATGGGAATACCGGCGCGATATATAGAAGGATATGCGTTTTCATTTGAGAATGTATTAACGTCGGATATTAACGAGGCGGAAAATGCGAAAGATTATTATAGTGGGTACTCTGCAATTGGGGATTCACCGGTTATGGATGTGGAAGTAACCGATGCGATGGCGCATGCGTGGGTGGAAATATATATAGATAATTTTGGATGGAAGGTAATAGAGGTGACACCGGGAAGTGCGGAAGAACCGGATGAGGATAATTTCTGGGATGCCTTTACCAGAGCAGTGAAAGAGGTTGGAACAGATGGAGATAACACTTCAGGTATTTTGGGAGATCTGGAATTAGCAAAAATGGCCTGGTTGTTTTATGCGGTGTTTGTTGCCTGTGCAGTATATGTTATGTGGCAATTGCTTCGGATCATACTTCGAAAGATTCGACGGTATCGTATCTGCCATCAGGACAATCTTCAGGAGGCGGTAGTTGCACAATATGCCGATCTGTGTGATATGATCCGTGTGTGTGACAGTTCGTTTAATGCATGTAGAAGTCATAAAGAACAGGCATCTTACATGAAGACACTGTATGGTGTACCGGATGAGATGGAACTGTTTTCTGATCAGATGGAGGCAGTCAGCTTTAGTAAGAATGCATTTACATCCGATGAACTTATGCAGATTAGCCGGATAATTCGATTGATACAAAAGAATGTATGGAAGAAGGCAACGTTAGGGGACAAGGTGAGACTTTGTAAGAGGTAGTTATGTATGTGGAAGAATCAGGGATTTATTTTTACAATTGTGTTCCTGTGCTGTTTGGGGAGAATTGTTTTTGCGTATCAAAGGAATATTTTGCCCAAGCAGATGCGACATGTAGTCAATCAGATATGTGGAATTGAAGAAGAGACAAATGAATTTGGAAAAGGAATAGTAGAAAATGAGAAGACGATAACACATCCGGAGGGCGTAAATCTGACGGAACTGCAAAAAAAGAAAGAGGAGGAGAAAGCACGTCAGGACGTCATCATCAATCGGTGGATATCGGATATGTCATTAGAACAGAAACTTGCACAATTGATGGTGTTGACGAATGAAAAGGATATAACACAGTCCAATCTGACAAGATATCAACCGGGAGGCGTGATATTATTTGGGGTAGATTTTGATGGGAAAACGATCCGGGAAGTGAGAAGCCGCATAGATCGTATGCAGCAGGCAGTAAGTGTGCCGTTACTCGTCGGTGTAGATGAAGAAGGTGGCGATATCAGCAGAATAAGAGGTCTTAATGAGACGAAAGTTCCGGAGTTTAAAAGTGCAAGGCAGTTGTACCGGTTAGGAAAACGGGCGGTGCAAAAGGAGTCGGAGCAGAAGGCAGATATATTGCAACAGTTGGGTGTTAATATGAATTTTGATCCGGTTGCGGATGTGGTCAATGCCCCGGAAGCTTATATGTATGAACGGAGTGCAAGTGGCAGTGCCGTGGAGGTTTCGGAATATGTAGGGACAATTGTGAGTGTAATGTTAGAGAGAAAGATTGGAACGTGTTTAAAGCATTTCCCGGGATACGGTAACAATGCCAATACACATAAGACTTTTGCTGAAGATAATAAGAAGTTAGAAGAATATCGGAAGGTGGATTTTTTACCTTATCAGGTTGGAATTGTAGCGGGTGCAGACATGGTGATGGTATCGCATATTACCATGAAAGTAGTGGATGCAGAGAATCCGGCCTCTTTGTCACGGAATGTACATGATCTGTTAAGAAAGGAATTCCGGTATGATGGAGTGGTTATTGCGGATGATCTGAATATGCAGGCGATATTAAGAATATATACGATTGAAGAAGCTACAGAGAAAGCGTTTGCGGCGGGTAATGATATGATATTTTCGGCTGATTTTGAAGCGTCTATGAAAGGGGCACGTCAGGCATTGCAGGATGGAGTAATATCGGAACAGCAGATAGATGAATCCGTGAGAAGGGTTTTACGGTATAAATGCAGATTAACAGACGAGGAGACAAGTAAAGATGAATGAGGGAGAAAAAGGCATTTCTGTTTCACAAAGACAGATCTATATATTGTCGTTACTTTCAGAAAATCCAAAGGGATATTCCGCAGAGGAGATTCGAGAGCGGTTACACCGATGGGATATTGATGTGACAAAGAGAACCATTTTGAGAGATATTGATGAATTGTCACTGAACTATGGAATTGGAGAGGAAGAGAGGAATGGTAAGACTTATTTCTATGCGGACAAATATACATTAAAGAATGTCGATTTTACAATTGAAGATCTGGCATCACTGGCGTTTGCAAAGGAGATGTTAGGAGAATATGCACACCTGGATATGGGAAAGCATGCGATATCGTTGATTGACAAAATGGTAGATCGTTCTGCATCTTTGAATCAATTGCAATTTGAGAAGCTTTGTGGTCATTTCCGTCAGGCGGGACGGGAAAATGGTGTGATGGATAAAGTGGATAGCCGGATTGAAAAAATGATCCAGAATGCGATTGATAATCAGAACAAGGTGGAAATGCAATACTACAGTTTTTCCAGTGATACGAGCAGCAAACGTATCATTCATCCATATCGTATGTTGTTGTTGGATTCGTTTCTCTGTGTGGAAGGATATTGTGAATTGCGGCAGTCTGTGAGAAGATTCCGGGTGTCCAGAATCAAGGATATCACGGTGCTGGATGCACATTTTACAGAGAAGGAAAAAGAGCCGGAGACATTCTTAAAATTAACAGGCGAAGAGTCGGAATTGTTGGAATTGGTATTTATGGGTGACAGTATACGATATGTAAAGGAATATGAGAAGAATCGCGCAGACCGGTTGGAAGAACAGGAGGATGGACTGCATTTTTATAAGAAAACGGCAATTGCACCGGATGTGATTCGGTGGATAAGGGGATTCGGACCGGATATATCAGTGGTCAGTCCGAAGTGGCTTCATGATCAGTTGATCGAGGAATCAAAAAGAATATTACAGATTGAGTAAAATAAAAAAACGATAGGAGATATCCTATCGTCTTTAACTGGGGTACAAGGATTCGAACCTTGAAATGACGGAGTCAGAGTCCGTTGCCTTACCATTTGGCGATACCCCATTAAGCGTTTTTGTCGCTCACAAGACATTATTATACACATTTCAAAATAAAAATCAAGAGGTAATTTTAATTTTTTTTAAAAAAGATGATTTTGACCTTATGATGGGGAGTGAGGTATAATGATATCGATGTAGCATAGAAAAGAGGAGTATGTGATATGTATGAAATGAAAAGACAGGTTACTTATTCAGAGGTAGCCAGTGATCTGAAGGTAAATATGGCAGGATTGGTTCACTATTTTCAAGACTGTACCATTGCTCATTCAGAAATGGTTGGACAGGGAGTGTCTGCTGTTGAGAAGACACGCAGAGCATGGTTTTTATCAAGTTGGCAGATTGAAGTAGTGAGATATCCAGAATTTATGGAACATATTACTGTGAGAACATGGGCACACAATTTCAAAGGAATGTATGGTCACAGAAATTTTGATCTGTTAGATGATGAGAATAACCAGATTGTAAAAGCGAATTCTATCTGGATTTTTATGGATATTGATAAAATGATGCCAACGAGGATTACACCGGAGGATGCGGCACCATATCCGCTTGAACCTGCTCTTGAGATGGATTATGCACCTAGAAAGATCAAACAGTTGGATGTGGAGAATCAGATACTATCCAGACAATGGGAACCGATCGTGGTGAAACCGTCCTTTTTGGATTCCAATCATCATGTGAATAACGGAAAATATGTGGAAGAGGCTTTGAATTGTCTATGTGTGGAAGAACCGATCAGACGGATGCGGGTGGATTATCGAAAAGCTGCGAAGTCCGGGGATATCATGTATCCGTCCTGCTATTATAAGGATGGTAAACAACAGGTAATCCTGACAGATCAGGACGACAATATATATGTAATTGTGGAAGTGGGGTAAGAATGGTATGAGTGGGAAACTTACACAATTACAACAGCAATTGTTTTTGTTACAGGATGAAGGATATAGGGATTTTCACAGTAAACTGATGCCGAATATTTCAAAGGAAGATGTTATCGGCATACGAGTGCCGGTATTGAGAAAATTTGCAAAAGAATTTGCGAAGACGGATGAGAAAGAATTATTTTTAAAAGAATTGCCGCATCAATACTATGAAGAGAATAATTTACATATGATGCTGCTTGTTGAAATAAAAGATTATGACCGTTGCATGCGGGAGATCGAACGGTTTCTTCCGTACATTAATAATTGGGCAACCTGCGATTATCCGGCACCGAAATGTTTTGAAAAGCATAAATTACAAGTGCTTGATCATATAAAGATATGGATAGAGTCTTCACAGACATATACTGTGCGTTATGCGATTGGAATGCTGATGCGATTATTTTTAGAGGATGATTTTTCTGTGGAGTATCCGGAGATGGTTGCGAAGGTATCCTCGGAAGAATACTATGTCAATATGATGATCGCCTGGTATTTTGCGACCGCTTTGGCAAAACAATGGGATGCGGTGATTCCTTATATTGAGCAGAAAAAACTTTCACCGTGGGTGCATCGAAAAACCATTCAAAAGGCGGTAGAGAGTTATCGGATTACATCCGAACAAAAAGAATATCTCAAATCATTCCGGGCATGAAACCTGGATGGTTTGAGATATTTTTGAAATTCTATGATTATGACCGTATATGTCAGCCTTTTAGTTTGCGCTCTACGTAGTCTCGAATGATCATATCGTCTTCCGGCATTTGACAGCCTACGATATAGAGACCATCGTTGTTGGAACAACGGATGACACGTCCCTCTAATGTATTGTGATTCGGTAATTCAAAGTGTTGAATCTCTACAGTGATGTTGACGCCTTTATGGTCCGCGAAGAATGCGTCGTGTGTCAGAAAAGCATAGCCGCTGGCACTAATATTATCTAGGGAACCCGTAATGGTCTTATTACTGTCTGCAATATGAATCGTGCAGGCATTTCCTAAGTCTAAGCGAGGATATTTCCGTCGGTTATTGATCTTAGGACGTGACTCTAAGGTAATCATAAACTGGTCATTTGTTTTGTGTAGTGGTTCAATGTGTGCTTCATTCCAGCAATACAATACATTGCCGACAACAACCTGTAATTGACATGAACAGGATGAAGTAATTGGCGTGATCGAATGAAAACGTATGGTCAGCGTGTTATCATTCTGTGAGATGACTTCACCGTGATAGGTAGAATTGTCATCTGTATTTACCATTAGTTTCATGCCGGGAAGGATATCTTCTACTCCCATGAATCCACCAATACCAAGTTCACACATCAGAGATTCTACAACGTTCTCAATGGAATTGATATTGCTTGCGGATTCGTCATATTTACTGAGCATCCGGTTGCTGATCTCGTTCGAGTCTGCAATGGAAGTTGTCATGTGTTCTACAATGCCGGATACCTGTTCAAGATTATCCACAAGGTGGAGGTTCGATGTTTCCACCTCTTTCATTGCAGTATCAATAATATGAATATTCTGTTCTAATTGTGTGGTGTCGGATGCGATCTTTGCTACGTTCGATCCGGCAAGTGTTACTTTTTCCAACATTAATTGAATTAATTGTAATGTCTTTTCGATGGAGCCGGTCATCTGGTCGGATGTTTCCTCTAAATGCTGCAGAGCCTGGCGGATCTGACTGGATGAATTTTGTGTTTCCACACTTAAGTTACGAATCTGATCGGCTACAACAGCAAATCCTTTGCCGGCATCGCCTGCTCTTGCAGCTTCAATGGATGCGTTGAGCGCTAACAGGTTTGTCTGTGTATTGATGTTTTCGATCGTACCGGTTTCTTCTTTTACCATATCGAATTCCTGCTTGAAATCCTGTAAAATGGATTCAATCTCTGTGGAAAGTGAAGCCATGGTATTTGTGGTAGTAATGAGACTGTCAAGATCGGCAGAACTGATCTTTGCATGTTCTCCGGATGCAGAGGTAAGAGCTACCATTTCTTCGATCATGGTAGCAACGTGATTTACCTGTGAGTGAATATCGGAAGTCATCTGGTTAGAGGAAGTTGTTGTGTTCTGAAGATCGGAGTTGTTGTCCTTTAATGTGTGAAGACTCTGAACGACGATATTAGCACCATGTGTATTCTCGGAAGCTAATTCCCGAACGACGGAGACACCGTCAATAATGGAATTGCTGGCAGTTTTGACCTGTTCGACGGTTGTGATAACACGATTCAGATCTGCTTTGATACTGTCTGTCATAGCACCATCGGATTCATTTAAATGTTGGATAGACATAATGTAACAGATATAACACAATATGATACAAGCCAGCTCTAACTGATAATTCTTCATGTCGGTTGCGGAATTGTATCCTTGCAATACGTGATATGCGGCACTTCCGATAATAATGATAGAATTGGCAATTCCGCAGGTTACCATGAATTTCTTATTCTTATATAAGACTAAAAGACTTGTTACAGGGAGAATGTAAGTAAATGCAATCGGTGAAGCGGTAGTACTAACAACAAACGTATAGAATATTCCGTAACCGATCACAAGGTCGTACCGATACCATTCGGTGGTAAATCCTTTCACACGGAGCAGAATCTCCCCGGCAAAGAGTGGCAGCCAGCACAGAATCAGAAAGGTTAGATAATAGGGAACCGTATTCAATCCGTTTGCTACATCGCTTCCATAGTTAGCCGAAAGTAATACTGCAAAAATGATCCATATCTTTCTGGCCTTTCGATTTGCTTTTTCTTTAAAAACGGCTTCATCGTAATTCATAAGTTTCCTCCCTTGTTTCATTCGTAGATTTGTTTATCTGTTGAAAATAGTCTGATATTGCATGTATGGTTTTGGTGCTTTCCGGTAGAAATGGCTCAAACACGGAAAAAGCATGTGTTAAACGTGGATCGTCCGGAAAATCAAGTAGTACATGGGTGTGATCGTGCCGGGTAAGAGCTTTTTCAAAATGCATTGTATAGTGCCTCAAATTATCCCTCTTACTTGTTACGAGAAAGCATGGCGGCAGGGACCGGATGATATCGGGATGCTCCGGGTTGATGTAAGGAGCATATGCTGTACGCTTATAATGTCTGCCATATAGGTAACGTGGCAGGAATAAACCGATAGAATCCAGTTTGTTTGTATAAAACATACCGCTGATCAATCCCAATGCTTTGATCGGGAGTGGATGAGGGGTGACATTTGCAGCTTTTGCAATAGCCGGATGATTCTGCATAGCTGTACAGTAGGTCAACAGACAGGCACCACCGCTGTCACCGGTAGCATATAGTTCGTTGATGTTTCCATGATATTCGGATAAATGCTCCCGGATATACTGAAAAGCAGAAAAGACATCCTTGCATTGATCGAAAAACAGGCAATCCGGTACAAGACGGTATTCAATACTGATGACCAGATAGCCAAGTTTACTGAAACGGGCACAAAAATACCGGTTAAATTCCTTACAGCCTAAGATCAGACCGCCGCCGTGGATGTTGATCATAACAGGCAGTTCCTGTTCCGGCTTATCAAGTGGACGGTATATATCTATGCGGTGTGAAGAGGAAGCATCTGTTGCATATGGAATGTCGGATATTACTTCTACAC